>NZ_JACJQW010000103.1:0-4295 GCF_014696905.1 Nostoc sp. FACHB-190 | reverse complement strand
GTTAAACGAGCTTTGAAAACTGCCGAAGCTATTGCACCGTGTGTCTTGTGGGTTGACGAAATAGAAAAGGCTTTGTCTGGTAGTGGTGACACAAGTGGTGTTTCTCAAAGGATTCTTGGATCTATCCTCACCTTTATGTCTGAGTGTACTGCTGGGGTGTTTGTTGTCGCCACCTGCAACGACATTTCGGCATTACCGCCCGAACTCAAAAGGAAAGGACGTTTTGATGAAAATTTCTTTGTAGATTTGCCATCTGAACCAGAACGGGCGCAAATCCTCAGCATTCATCTGCATCGCTTTGGGATTGCGATTGAGGATGAATATCTGGAAGCGATCGCATCCCAAACTGACAAGTTCTCCGGCGCTGAGTTGGAGACGCTGGCTGCTGAAGCTGCACTATTGGCATTCGATGAAGGCAGACCGCAGCAGGTGACTTTGGGTGATCTGGAGGCTTGTCGGCAGACGATTACACCACTGGCTGTACAGGATGCGGCGGCGGTAGAGCGAATGAGAGACTGGGCGAAAACTGCAAGGGCGGCTTCTAGTGCGTTCGCTCAAGCACCAACCAAGTCATTGAAAACTGCGCGGTATCGAAACCTTAACTGATGAATGGGCGATCGCTCTTGTTAACAACACAAGAGCGATCGCTACGCTAACAATTTTTGAAATAATATTTATCAAGGAAAAAATCATGTCCAAAGATTTAGTAACTTATTATGGACAAACTGAACTTATCGACAAACTTGTTGATAAGTATGGCGCATATTTAGAACAGCTAACTAGAGAAACAAAGCTCTTGTTTCGTATCACTTTATCAACTTATGTGTTGATGCAACAAGAATACACTGCATCTGAATATTCAATATCAGCAGCATTGGAAGATGCGCTATGTGAACTAGTTATTCCCGACAGTATTCCTCAAGATTTGTACGATATTTGTTCGCAACTTGAGGGACTAACTGTGGATGAAGCCGAATCGATTTTAGAAGCTCTACAACATCAAATACGCTGGGGCAATGCACGAGTACTAGTAAGCCAATAGGTTAATTATAGGCGAGCATTTGGTAAATAAGCTGCTCACCTATTTATTAAATACGTAATATAAAGAATGGAAACATATTTAGTTTATGCTGATGCTGTAAACAACAGCAACAAATTTTGGTCAGCCAAAGTTGAGAGTAATCAATTGATTGTCCAGTGGGGACGAGTCGGCTACAAATCCCAAACTAAAACTCACACTTTCACTAATCCCCAACAAGCCATCAGCAAGTACAATAATTTAGTTTTTGAGAAAAAGTCTAAGGGCTATCAAGAAAGCCAGCCGCAGATTGATTCTTGCAGTATTGGGGATATCAGAAGGGCGTTGCAAATACTTACTACTCTGCGTCGTTATGTCGAAACTCGCAACTTTAACCCTGGTTACATTGAAGCATTAAATGATTATTTGAAAATCATTCCCACACCATTGGGAATGCAAATTGACCCCTGCCACATTTACAATTCTGTGGCAGATGTTGACCATCAGATTAGATTGCTCAACTCACTGCTGCCTATCGAAAAGCCGCAGCAATCAAAAGATGATTCTGGGGAGAAAGTTGTTAGTTTAAAGTCAATCAGCCAGCATTTCTGGCGGGTAGTTTAGCATAATTTGCAGTACAGAAGGATAAAACTATGGCAAAAATAATTGTTAGTTCTTGGGAATCAGAGGGGTATGGACACAATTCTCATCATGATAAACAAATACATCCTCAATACCTAAAAATTCGAGAAATATGTGAGCAATTAGGAATTGATATTCCAGAAATGGACACACAAGTTACATCTCTTAGCACAAGAACAGAGATTATTGCAGATGAAGTGGTATTAGATTATGTAGAGCCAATTTACCGTAGTGATGCAGATGGATTTTCCCCATATCAATTAGATCCAACTGACTACATCAATCCTGAATAAATAATCATATTCCCCAGTTATGTATTTGGCTGGGGAGTATTGTTAAAAGTTTTCAAAAATAGCTACGCTAAATTTCTAAAAATTCTAAAATATTGGTATGGAAATCAAAACAATTTCGGTAACATATCAAAGAAAATTCAATTTAGGCGATTATGAATCGGTAGAAATAGGCTGTTCACTCTGGGGACAAATAGACCCTGAAGAAGATGCCGAAGGCGCAACTCAGTTTTTATTTGAGCAAGCGAAAACTGCGGTTAAAGAAGCCGCAATGCCCTTGATTTCAAAATCAGTTCATCAGATGAATAAAGCGAAGATTTACAAAAAAACTGATGCTCTGAATGAGGACGAACTGGATAGTTTTTGATTCCGATTTGCTCCGCTAATCATCTTGAGAAAATCAATGAAAATTCGAGGACATAAACAATGGTTAATGAAATCAAACTAGGCTTAGGAAATCCCCCATACCCCATTTATCTATATGTAGACAAACTAGAAGTTGAAGGCAGGGTTTATGGTTGGTATAACTACGATTTTAATAAAGATAAACAAATTCCCGTCCCTTATAAGGCTTTAACAGGTTATATTTGCGAGCTTAAACTAACTGGTAAAGAATTTAAAGGCAAAGATAATCTGAAACTAGATGTTGTTGTCTGTGCCGATGAACTTTATGTTATCAGAAGCGGAATTGAAACTAATTTCAGTAAATCTTTCTTGCTGGCAGCATCATTGGTAGAAGATTTTTCAAAACCTCTGCAAATTGTTGCTAATCCTGGGGATGAGAACGTCGTATTTTGTTCCTTGTATGATGCCACAACTAAGGCTAAAATTCGTTATCAATGGAATCCTACTGCTGACTGGGGTAGCATCATTGAAAACATTCAATTAAAAATGGGTAGTGTGAAATACGATTTAGATTTTGATGAAGACGCTGTAGACCCCTCGTCAAAACCGGTCACAAAGCCCCAACCATCGACTCAACCTAAAGCTCCCGCGTCAGCAGCACATCCGCATGACGTGAGGGTTAAGCAAGTCCGTATTCTGACCGACTATCCTGTTGACTTGATCAGAAAGTGGTTGCAGTCTCAAGGCGTAAATTATCCCAGTCAACTCTCTGCTCAGAGGGTTGATGAATTAATAAAAACCATCTGCCTTGGATGGGCGGCGAACCATCATTTTGACCTTGACCCGAATTACATTGAACTTTCTTATCGGGAGCAAGTGATAGATACAATCGCCTCTGGAGTTCCAGAAATACAAGCCATCCAGCAGTGGATGAACTATGTTGCGGGACTGAGAACTCCAGCAGGTGTTCGGTAGATTCTAAAAGCAGCCGACATTGGCTGCTGATTTTTTTAGCAACATGGAGAAGAAAATGCCCCGAATTAAATTGAATCAATTAATTGAATTACTCAATCAAAATTCACTTCCACAAGGAATACTAGAATTCAAGGATGATAACTGGCGCAATTGGAGAATAGAACTGGAAGTTGAATATTTTCCAGTAGATGATAGCATTCCCGAATCGGAATTAACAGATGATGACTATGAGGAAGTACCACGTTGCGATCTCCAGTGCTTAGATAATTGTTATCTCCAATTCACGAGTTTTGGAAGTGATTACAAAGAAGCTTTATTGGATTGTTTAGAACGGGCAGAATTAATCAATAGCTAATCAGGAATGCTGAAGAATTTAAATCAAATTTTATAGATTTCTATGTTAATTGAGGAATAATTGGAGAGTTAGATCAGCAATTTCCAGAGCTTTTCAAAAACTTTTTTGAATAAAAGATAAAAATAAAAAGTAATTTACAAAAGTAGCTTATAAACTGCTTTCTCTTGCGGCTTTGCCAAAGATTACTGAATATTTCAGCAAAAAATCAATGGATTTACTACTAGAAGTTACTCGTGAAAATCAAAACTCAGCTTGGGAACAAACTCAGTTCCTTCCCACACAAAGCACACGCTTTCAAGCTTATCTCAATCGCGTTGCATTGTTAGCTGTTCTGCCTTGGCTAGAAGAAACTTGGAATACTACAGCTACAGTACAAAGCTGCTGGGAACTAGTCAATGGTACAGCTATTAATGTTGGTGAAATTCGCATAGTATTGATTCCCACTGAAGCAATTGATTTGAGCGAAATTCGTGTTCCTCAAGAATGGGTTGACATTCCTAGTTGGGCAGCAGATTTTTATTTGGCTGTGCAAGTGAATGTTGAGGATGGAATAGTTAGAGTTTGGGGATATACGACTCACCTAGAACTCCAACAGCAAGGTAATTACGATGGACGCGATCGCTCCTACTCCCTGGACGCAGAACAGCTAACACGGGATATTAATCTACTG
>NZ_JACJQW010000102.1:0-4409 GCF_014696905.1 Nostoc sp. FACHB-190 | reverse complement strand
TCCCAGAAGTTGGCATCAAATATAGGTCAGCTTGGAAATGATGGTACTGTCCGTGTTACTGGTAAAACGTATGATTTAGCATTAAATTCTGAACGCAAAGATTTGGCGATCGCGCACAAAAATGGCGATGTGATTTTGAGGGTGCAGGCTGGGCAGGTGCAAGTTAATAATTTAACTCCAGAGGTGTTGCAGGATTTTGAAACTGCTAACAGTAAACTTGACGAAGTTATCGAAAGAAATCAAAAGCAAGCAGCAGGCTTGCAGAGGTGAGAAAAAATTAAAGCTACTAACTATTTGTTAGTAGCTTTAATTTTAAAACGGGATTTCTTCAGCGAAATTCATCGGCTGTATATCTGAGGAGGAAGACGAGATTTGTCTTTGTATCTCTTCCTCAGATACCACTATATCTATTTCTCTCCACTCAATATCCTGAAGCATCATAGCAGCCTCTGGATAATCGATTTCATGCTGAATCATGAGCGCGAGAATTTGAGAGTTGTACATAGTCGGAACCTCTGTCCAAACGACATCAGTGGTTATTAGCGAAGCGATAAAAATTATTCGTTTAAATCATGATATTTCTTGATAAAATAAAGTTTATGGAATCAAATTTACAACTGATTGTATGTTTACTCGGAGCGTGGTCATGCAACTTTTTCAAGACTACGAAGTTTACAAGGATTTGTTTGGATTGGAAGTAGAATAGCAATCAGAAAAAAATAACCACTCTCTATGGAGTGGCGGATTGCTATTATTTTCGGTGGTACAAGACAAGGGAATCGAACATTCCGGGGAATCTGGGTATTTCGATTCGCCGTTCAAGTCTCCAATCGTGTTGAAGCAGTTTCCTGAACCGAGTGCAACCAGTAGCCCCGTCTGTATCGCCTATATAAACAACTCTGTCGCCAGAGTAATTCAACAGGCACTGGTAAGCCATCGGGCTATAACCCGGCGGCCAACAAAGAAACAGGCAATGGTCAGGGTAGTCAGCAACGGTGCTGGGGTTGCCAACTTCAACTTCTGTCCACTTGTTAGAACAGTAGCCGTTGTCGTAGGGCTGTTCATCGAACGCCCGAATGACCCCGCCTGCCTGTCTAACCAGAAACGCCCAATACCCTGTTCCTGCACCTATCTCGATGATGGGTGACAAGGATACGAGATATTCGATAGCTTCTTGGTTCGGAACAGCCCAGGCGAACTGTCTTGCCAGAGAAACTCGCTGTTCCGAAAGGTCACAGCGAGAGAGGCTATTGAAAATTTGTAGGTACTCGTTCATGCGAGATCCTCCGAGAGACTACGCCGGTTATTAGCGAAGCGATCGCTGTTCGGAGGAATTTCACACCTAAATAGTGTGGGAAAGGTGGTAGCCACGAAGTAGGTAGTTCAAGAAATTAAATGAATTGAACTACCTACGTTATTTATATCGTGGCGGAAACCTGACTCACGCGGATTTATCCGCAGTGGTTATTTGTAATGATGAGGGTCATTAATGTATTGTTCAATAATTGCCGAAGAAACTTTACCTGTCGTGTCATAAAAATAGGCATGAGTCCACAAAGTAGGAAGCTTAAGTAGCTGTGGAAACTCTTGTCTAGCATTTTACAACAATGTATTGTATATAGCAATGAGTCTTATACAGAATTAAGGGGGTGATAAAACAGTGGCTAAGAGTAAAACTCCATCTTTCGTGACTACGATTCCATTGTTAGTTGATAGCAAGCAAGAATCAGAGTTATTGGCTAGGTTTCAAGCTAGTAGGCAGTTATATAATGCTTGTCTCAATGAAGCAATAACTAGGATGAAGTTGGTTAAACAATCTGATATCTATCAGACAGCTAAAAAACTGCCCAGAGAGCAAAAGAAACAACGTTCTAATATGTTCTCGGAAGCTAGAAAACTTTATAGATATTCGGATTATGAATTACAAGCTTATGCCACGTTAGTCAGTAATAAATCAAAATGGATTGCTGATAAAATAGACTCTAATACCCAACAGACAATAGCTACTCGCGCTTTTAGGGCTAGTGAAAAAGTTTTGTTTGGACTAGCTAAAAAAGTTAGGTTTAAAACTCCTAATAGATTCAAGTCTATTGAAGGCAAAACAAACAAACAAGGCTTGCGCTGGAAAGACAATCTACTCGTATGGGGAAAGCTTAAGCTTAATCCTATTATCAATGAATCCAATCCAGTAATAGAGCATGGGTTAAGCTCACCTGTCAAATATGTTCGTCTGCTGTGGAAAGAGATCAATAGTAAACGTCGTTGGTTTATTCAGTTAATTAATGAAGGTCTACCATATCAAAAACCACAAAATTATATTTCAGAAGGTATTGTTGGTTTAGACCTCAATATCTCTAACATTGCCTTTGTAGGTGACAATCACTCTGGGCTACTACCTTTTGCTGACAAAGTTCCTGATTTTCAAAAAGAAATAACTCGATTACAGAGAAAAATGCAACGCTCTCAACGTGCAAATAATTCTGAAAATTATGAGGCAGACTTTTTAGCTAAAAAGGGACGTAAAACAGTTGTTAAGCAAGGTAAAGTTAAAAAAAGTAGTCGTAAATGGAACAAGTCTAAATACTACAAAAAGAATGCTCAAAAGAAGCGTGAGTTAGAAAGACGCAAAACATCTTATGCCAAGTCTCAAAATCGTAAAGTAGTTAATGAGATTTTAAGACATGGCAATATAATTAAAACCGAGAAAGTCTCGGTTAAGGGATGGCAGAAACGCTACGGTAAGGCTATTTCTGCTAAATCACCTGGATTTGTACAATCCGAATTGAAACGCAAAGCTGAAAACGCTGGTGGACAATTCATAACTTTTTCTACTTCATATACTGCACTCTCTCAAACTCATTTAGATGGTAGTCGTATCAAAAAATCTCTATCCCAACGGGTTCATAGAGATGTGACAGGGATTGTTATGCACCGTGATATTTTCAGTGCATTTCTGAGTAGATACGTTAATGAGGATCAGTTGTCATTGCAAGATGCTCAATGCGAGTATCCAAGGTTGGAGCAAACCCTATGGTTGGCATGGCAACAATATCAAACAAACTGTGAACAAGTAGGCGAGTCCGAACGTAGGCTGACTCATTCATCCTCAGAACAGTTCAACCATGAGGGCAAAAGCGTTAACCAGATAGCTGTTAAGAGCGAAAAGTTAGCGTGAACTTTGCCTGAATCCACGAACTTCTAGTTCGTGGAGTGGCTCAAATTATATTAAGAATTATGAGTGTTCAATAACTCTCTTCATTCTTGACTCTAGTTTTTCTTGATTAATTGGAATATTGGGTACAGTTACAATACAAAATATGGGTTTAACAAATATTTCCACTTCAAAAGGGTAATCAACCAAATAAATTTCTCTATATTTATTAATTGGAAGATTTGATTCTATTGACCATAATCTAGGTGTTTGCAAAATATCGTTAATGAACGAATTAGAATATTTTAATGCTTGATATTCGTCCCATAACTGAATTAATACTCCCTGAATTGCCTGTTTTTCTACCCACAATTGAGGAGGAGTGCTTTCTCTAATTGAATTTATATCTAAACTCAGATAATCAGTGAGTGCTTCTTGATAGCATTGTTCTTGTTGGCTTAACTGCTCTAAATAGTGCTGCTGCTGTTCATTCTGCCATTCTTCATCGCAGATGACATTATGTATTTGACTATTAAGCTCTAAAAGTTCTTGAAATGATTTTACACTTGCTTGGGAAGCTTCATGAATATTTGGTACGTGCCAAAACAGTCGATTATCATGATGAATAAGAATTAATTTCAACCAATCATACCATGAGTGGATATTCATTCCCTGATTTTGTAAAATTTGATTACCACCACTATGCTTATCAAATGGATGTACATGGAGTCCGTCAATAAGAAGCACCCAAACAGCAAAATCAATCAAACTTGATGAACCAATGTGGATATGTCCTGTTGTTGAAGTATTATGTGAATTTATCATTTTATTGAGTTATTTAGAAAAATCTAAGGGGACAGTAATGTCTGCCCCTTATAATCTATTTTAGTCGCACTGAACAGTTAAAGGCTTTCTTAAGAAATATCGATGAATACCAGATAAATCAATGTAATAAGCCTCACCTGAGATTGTAATTCTTTGTTTTAATCCCTCAAAGATTTCTGTTGTTTGGTAGTCTGTAGTAGGAAACACTGTTCCATAAACATCTCGACTCAATCCATCATTTGTTTGAAAATTAAAGTGTGTGGCGTTGATTGGCTTATTTGAATTATTGACAATAACTCGCCAAATAAGTTTAGTTTTACCACCTCGAATATGCTGGCATTGGGCGATTCCTAATGCGCCACCGCCCAAAGTATCTCTATTGATTGCGGCAGTTGCTATTTCCGGTAACAACAAAGAAATAATGAGAGTTGTC
>NZ_JACJQW010000101.1:0-4556 GCF_014696905.1 Nostoc sp. FACHB-190 | reverse complement strand
ACGCCAAACGATTCATCAGAGAGTTTTATTTTTTCTGTCATTCTTTTACTGTGGTGAAAGCGTTATTTGAACTAGCAATTCACGGTCAAATTTTTGACTTTCCCAAACTCCATACCTATGGTGTTTTCTCATAACTGATTTAGGATTGCTATATTTGATTTATGAAAAAAATCAGTACACCCAGATCAGCAGTCTTTCCTACTCCCTACTCCCTACTCCCCATTCCCTACTCCCTGCTTACACAACTAGATTCAGGAATTAAACCGTATTCCTATTAGTTGAGATGTAGTGAGTGAAACCAAACCAAATAATACCGGGCTATTTGAATTGTGGTTTAATTTATTTTTTGTGAGAGTATAATCACAGATTCTGCTGAGTTATCCTTAAAAGTTGATGAATCTATTTGTCATCTATCTAAAGAGTTAAACATCAGTAAATTTCATAATTTGCAATCTTTAACCAGAAAACTTAACTTTAGATAGGTACAATTACTAAAGTCAATTTTGGAGTATGGCTAAGTAAGTAATCAAAAATAGATTTTCTTCAAGGAGGTGTTGGAGTGCGTTGGCATTTTTTGGCATTTTTTGGTTCAATCACGGTTTCTGCTATTGCTGTAACACCAGTAAACGCGCAAATTCCCTTGTTACCACTATTGCAAACTCCCAGCAGCCTGAGTAATGACTCTGAGAATAGAAATGTTTCTGGCTGGATTTATTTAGATGGTCGTCGTTTATTTCAAATCAGCGCCACTAAAACTAATTTGCCAGAGCGTTTACAGAATATTCAGCGAAACTTGAATCAAATTAGCCAGAATTACTTTCAATCCTCAGCAACGGAAATCAAGGTAGAGGTGCGGAAAGTTAACGAAATACCCGTCATTCAGGTGAATGGTGAATATTTGATGACTGTCACCTCTGAGGATGCAGAACTCAGACAAGAAGATCAGCTGATCTCGGCGAATCAAATTGCTGATGCTTTACAAGAAGACTTACAACGGGCAAAACAAGAACGACAAACTCAATATCTACTCAATCAAGGTAAAATTGCTGCTGGCATTGGCCTGGTGATGGTGGTCACAAGTTGGGGTGTATATTATTGGCAGCGTCGCTCTCGCAAAGAAACAGCACAGCCAGTTCCATCAATTTCTTCGACAGCGCAACCAATTACAACGCAACTGAATCAACAGCAACATCGTCATTTTCAAGAAGTAAAGAAGCGTTTGTTTCAGTTAACGCAAGCTGGAATTTGGGGAGGGGGTAATTTTCTGATTTTGGGGTTATTTCCCTACACTCGACCGTTGCAGGTAGCCATACTCTCGGCGGCGCAAATTCCCTTAAAACTTGCTGTTGTGGCCTTGGGGACTTATGTCGCTACCCGTTTCAGCTATGCTTTAATCGATCGCTTCACAACGACACTCATCAGTAGTGGGGTTTTATTAACCTCCGATACTTCTGAACGTCTGCGTTTAAGAGTCTCTACCTTTTCAGGTGTGACTAAAAGTATTGTCACTATTATCTGGGTAGGAGTTGGGATTTTATTCGCCCTTGTTTCTCTGGGGGTAGATATTGTTCCTCTACTTGCAGGTGCAGGTTTAGTTGGTGTGGCTGTATCTTTGGCTTCCCAAAACCTAATTAAAGATGCCATTAACGGCTTCTTGATTATCCTAGAAGACCAGTATGCGTTGGGCGATGTGATTAATGTGGGCAATGTGGGTGGCTTAGTGGAAAATCTCAACTTGCGGATGACACAACTACGCGATTCAGAAGGACGCTTAATTACAATTCCCAATAGTGAGATTAAAATTGTCGCCAACCTCTCTAGCCGTTGGTCACGGGCCGATTTAACTGTTCCCATTGCCTATGAAGCTGATGTTGACCATGCTTTGGACTTGATTAAAAAAGTCGCTTTAGAGATGGATCAAGATTTGCAATGGAAACATCAAATTATTGAAACTCCGCAAGTTTTGGGTATTGATCATTTTGGCGATCGCGGTTTAATTATTCGTGTGTGGATTAAAACCCAACCTCTTAAACAATGGGATGTCGCACGGGAATATCGCCGCCGCCTGAAAGTTACCCTTGACCAAGCCGGAATTAATATCCCAGTACCACAACAAGCTATCTGGGTGAATGATGCACAGCTATTGAATGCACAGATGAATGGTAAGGGTGATGAGTCAATGGTCAATATAGCAGGGAACAGGGAATAGGGAACAGAGTAGAGTGGGCAAAACCTGGATTTCTCACAAGAGAGAAATCCACAGGTGTGGGAAGATGGTGAAGAAATCTTTCCCCCCACACTCCCCACACTCCCCACACTCCCCACACCCGCTACCCATACGTGAGAAATTCGGGAAAATTGCCCACCCTATTGGCAAGTGAAACAACCTCTGGGCAATACAGTACATTTGTACTATAATAGATATAGCGTCCAGAAATCCTAGTGCAATGCAACTATGATCAAGCATTACATTCTCAACCTGAATCCAACTGCCAAGCACGAATGGGATCGCTGTATTTTACGTGACCCACTGACTGCAAAACGTCCAGACTTTTCCCGCTTAATTGCCGAAGCGGTTGGTGCTGATACAGGAAGTTATTTAATCAGCATAAATATTGAAATACAGGTATTAGAACAAGCAGCAGTACCGCAAGCTGAACAACTTTCACTTTCTTTTCCAGAGGTAGCTGTTCAATCGCCCATGAGAGAAGCGGCATAAAGAGGGAGGAGAGGAGAAACTTACCACTGTAATTGAATTGGCCCGCCAAACTTCCGCATCTCTGCAAAAAATTGCCCTTGCGCTCCTCCATCTGGTAGGGTTGCTAAATAAACTGCTGTTTCTGCGCCTTCTTCTGCGGTGAATGGCGCATTTTCACCTCCCATATCAGTTTTCATCCAACCAGGAGAATAGGCATTGACGAGAATATTCTCATTTTGGAGTTCCCTAGCCAAAAGTATAGTTAGCCCATTGATCCCGACTTTGGAAAGTCTATAGGAAGGTGCGAGGGGGTAGTAGTCACTGCCCATTGTATACAAAGAAGCCATTTCGGTAGAAACGTTAACAATGCGACCGTAGTTGTTGAGTTTCATCAAGGGAATTAAAGCTTGAGAAATTCTCAGTACCGCTAGAACATTAGTGTTAAATGTAGCTTGCATTGTTTCTAGCCGAACAGTCAATAAGCTGGATTCTTCCGGTGTGGCGGTAGGATTAATACCAGCGTTATTTACCAGAATATCTAACTTGCCGTAGGTTTGCTGTAGCCACTGAGTAAATTCTGCAACACTATTGTCACTATTTACATCGAGTACATGATAGTTGATATCTAGCCCTTCACTAGATAACTGCTGCTTGGCTGCTAGACCATCTGTTTGATTACGGCTGGTTAAAACAACATGAATACCGATGTGAGCCAATTTTCGGGAGATAGCATATCCTAAGCCACGATTGCTACCTGTAACTACGGCAATCTTGGTTTGAGTTGTCATGTTGATAACTTTTAAATAACTGTTAGTTTTACTTTACTGAGATGTTATAAATTAATCAAATTGATTGAAATAATGTGTTTCATCGATGGGATTAATAGATTTATCTGCCGTTGATCTCAACTTGCTGGTTGCTTTTGAGGCACTTTTTGAAGAGAAAAGTGTGACAGCCGCAGCTACAAGGCTGTATTTGGGGCAACCAGCTATGAGTGCAGCTTTAGCTAGATTACGCACGCTATTTCAAGATGATCTATTTATCCGAATTGGCAGAGAAATGCAGCCCACAGCCAAAGCAGTGGCAATTGCACCCGGTATCAAAGTAGCTTTACAACAAATTCGGCAAACATTAGCCGCCAGCCAAACGTTTGATGCCACAAATTCTCAAACAACTTTTACAATTGGCAGTTCAGATTACACCAGCCATGTTGTGATGCCCAAACTTTTGCAGGTTTGTCATCAAATTGCACCAAAGATTAATTTTCGCTTGATTGGTTTTGCCAAAGACTCGGTAGGAGAACTATTAGAAAATCGAGAGATTGATTTAGCCTTGGGTGTGTTTCAAAATCCACCCAGGCAAACAATACAGATGCCATTATTTGCAGAACACTTTGTTGGCATTTGTCGCCGAGGGCATCCTGTGATTACTCAAAATGCGATCGCACCAGACAGTTTTGCGAATCTGCTTCATGCTCTGTTTACCATCCGACAAGATGAAGTTGGTGAAATTGACAAAGTTTTGGCTCAGTCCAATCTCCAACGTCGCATTGTTTTGACGACTCCACATTTACTAGTACTACCAGCAATTATTTCATCTAGTGACTTAGTGGCTGCTGTACCATCACGGTTAGCTTAATCAAAAAGAAGCCCCACATCTGACCCGAAGGGCAGTGTGGGATGAATTTTTGGCTGACGACGAATTGACCCACAACCAATTCAATCCGCTTTCCTTGACAGGACAGGGGGTCGGTGAGGAGTCAGCATTGTTTATGCTTGGTAACGAGTCAATAAGCTCATCTATCACTTGAGTCATTGTTTTGTCAGCATACTCTGCGTATTCTTTGAGCTTACTGAAT
>NZ_JACJQW010000100.1:0-4650 GCF_014696905.1 Nostoc sp. FACHB-190 | reverse complement strand
TTGGGCTGTTGGGAATGCGACATCACAAAAGTTAGTCAACAAGCAGTGACAAATGATGTAGTCACCTTCATGACATTTCAGTTACAAAGATTGCCATTAGCAACGCAATATGTCTTACAGTTAGCCGCGTATATTGGCAATCAATTTGATTTGACAACCTTAGCCATTGTGGCGGAGACATCAGAAATTGAAGTGGCGGCAGATTTATGGAAAGCATTACAGGAAGGGTTAATTTTACCGACAAATAATATTTATAAGTTTTATCAAAGAGATGTGAATGATGAAGTCATCATCAACCATGACCATCAAAATCATCAAATATCAGTCCAATATCGATTTTTACACGACCGCATCCAACAAGCAGCTTATTCATTAATTCCTTTAGAACAAAAACAAAAAACTCATTACCGCATCGGCAAACTACTGTTACAAAAAGTTTCTGTCACTGCGATGGAAGGGCGGATTTTTGAAATTGTCAATCAATTAAATCAGGGTGTAGATTTAATTACCCAAGCAACAGAAAAAGAGGAACTTGCCCAACTTAATTTGATGGCTTGTCGCAAAGCTAAAGCCGCCACTGCTTATCAAGCGGCGCGGGAGTATGTCACTGTGGGATTATCTTTGTTATGTCCCCAAGCTTGGCAACTACAATATGATATCTCTCTGGCTTTTCATGAATTAGCTGCTGAGTTAGCTATGCTTTGCGGTGATTTTTTCACTATGGAACTGTTCATTGATGTTGTGATTACCCACGCACAATCTTTATTAGAACAGATAAATGTTTACTGCTTGAGAATTGAAGCTAATCATTTACAGAATAAACAAATCGAATCTGTGGAAACTGGAAGAAAACTTTTACAAAAGTTGGGTGTAACGCTGCCAGAAATACCGACACCAACAGATATTCAAGAGTCAATGCAAGAAATTAGCGAATTACTGGTTAACAAAAGAGTTGCAGATTTTGTTCATTTACCTGTGATGACAGATGCTAATACTATTGCCATTGTGGAGTCTATTCGCAGTATCTTACCAGCAGCTTATGTTTCTGCCTCTCCTATACTGCCATTACTGACTGCTTTATCCGTTAAATTATCTCTGCGATATGGTCATGTTCCTGCTTCTGCTTATGGTTATGTTTCTCATAGCGTGATTATTTGCCAGCTGCTGCAAGATGTAGATTTAGCTGTGCAGTTTGCTCAATTAGCATGGGATGTGGTTTTAAAACTTGATGCTAAAGCTAGTAAACCAGAAATATTAATGGTGTTGGCAAGTTTTATCCTGCATCAAAAATCTCACCTCAAGGAAACCTTACCTTTGTTGCAGGAAAGCTACACAACTGCTTTAGAAGTTGGCAACTTAGTCTTTGCAGGCGCTAGTGTTCACAATTTTTGCTTACATTCGTTTTGGTCTGGTCAACCTTTGGTAAGTGTGGAACAAGAGATGGGTAATTACTACAATAGTTTGCTCCAGATCAAACAGATGTCATCAGCAAGTTACTGTAGCATTTATTGGCAAGCTGCTTTAAATTTACTAGGTTGTACGGGAAATCCTACTATTTTGTCTGGTTCAGCCCTGCAAGAAGCAGAATGTCTTTCCCGATTGCGTTCAGCAAATGATTTTTCTGGTTTTTATATTTTCTACTTATATAAATTGCAACTATGCTATTTGTTTGCAGAACTTGAACAAGCTAATAGTTATGCTTTTGAGTGCCGAAAATATTTAATTGCTGCATCAGGATCGGCTACTTTACCTGCTTTTTATCTATATGATTCTTTAGTGGCTTTAGCCCAATTCAGCCTAGATTGTAGCGAAGTTGCAACTGTATTAGAACGAGTGGCGCAAAACCAAACTCAGTTACAGCAATGGGCTTATCATGCGCCAATGAATCACCAACATAAATTTGACTTATTAGAAGCAGAAAAATGTCGTGTTTTAGGAGAGAAAGTAGCAGCCAGTGAACTATACGACAAAGCCATTGCTTCGGCTCAAGCTCACGAATATCTTGCTGAAGAAGCACTGGCTAATGAACTAGCAGCCAAATTTTATCTTGATTGGGGTAAACCGCGCATAGCTGAGGAATACATGATTCAAGCCTACTATGCTTATGCTCGTTGGGGTGCAAAAGCCAAAATTGCTGACTTAGAACAACGCTATGCCGAATTACTTGCACCGATATTACAATCAACTCGTGCGACTGTGACAACTAACGAAACTATCCTAGCTTCAGCAACTTTCACATCCACCAGTTCCCCTACTTCTAGCAGCAGTATTTCCGATAGCCTGGATTTAAGAGCGATTCTTACTGCTTACCAAACTCTGGCTAGTGAAATTGAACTAGAAAAACTGCTGTCAACATTGCTGGCTATTGTTGTGAAGAATGCTGGGGCTGATAAATGTGTGTTAATACTATTGCAAGATAATTCCTTGGTGATTGCAGGCTCAATTACAGAAGGAAATCAGCCAACTTTATTGCAGAATCTTGCTATTGAGGACAGCCAGGATATTCCTTTGAAATTAATTTATAAAGTCAAGCACAGTCAGCAAATGGTTGTTTTGGTGGATGCGACAACTGATCTTAGCCTAGCTAACGACTCGTATATTGTCCGTCAGCAACCCCAGAGTATCTTGTGTAGCCCGATTTTACAGCAAGGCAAGTTAATCGGTATTTTATATCTTGAGAATAATTTAGTGACGGGGGCATTTACTAGCGATCGCGTAGAAATCTTAAATTTACTTTGCACTCAAGCCGCCATTTCATTAGAAAATGCCCGACTTTATCAAAAATCTCAACAAGCATTACAAGATTTACAACAAGCCCAATTACAAATAATCCAAAGTGAGAAAATGTCTGCGTTGGGTAATTTAGTGGCGGGAGTTGCCCATGAAATGAATAATCCTCTAGGCTTTATTTCTGTGAGTCTCCAACACACTAAACCAAATGTCGCTGATTTGACGGAACATCTCAAACTCTATCAAGAAGTGTTAGAAAATCCGGGTGAGGAAATTCAAGACCACGCTGAAGAAATTGACTTGGATTATCTGTTAATAGACTTACCAAAAACAATCGATGCAATGGTTATGGCGTGCGACAGATTAAAAAATATTAGTACTAGCTTGCGGACATTTTCTCGCGCTGATCAAGATTACACAGTAGAGTTTAATTTACATGAAGGTATTGATAGTACCATTTTAATTCTCAAGCATCGCCTCAAAGCTAACGAAAAACGTCCCGCCATTGAAGTTATCACTAATTACGCTAATTTACCTTTAGTCAATTGTTTCCCTGGGCAATTAAATCAGGTGTTTATGAATATCTTGGCTAATGCTATTGATGCTTTAGAAGAAGCAAGTATTGGTAAAAGCTTTGCAGAAATTCAAGCTCATCCTAACCAGATTACAATTACTACCGCAATTGTAGATAAATATGCAAAAATCTCTATTGCTGATAATGCTAAAGGTATGAGCGAAGAAATTCAGCAAAAAATATTTGACCATTTGTTTACTACCAAGGCTGTGGGTAAAGGTACAGGTTTAGGATTGGCTATTGCGCGTCAAATTGTCGCAGAAACCCACGGTGGAAACTTAAGTTGTCACTCAACTCTAGGTGTAGGAACAGAATTTATCATTCAAGTGCCGTTATAAATTTTTGCTCATTTTTATCATAAATTTAACGTGGCTGAGAAAAATTGGGCAAGATAAGGCTGTGACTCATCAGGATTTGGCAGTATGGTTAACACAATGGTCAGCATACCTGGATATCAGGTTACAGAAGAACTCTACAACGGTTCCAGAACCTTGGTGTATCGAGGATATCGAGAAGCTGACTCATTACAAGTAGTCATCAAACTGCTGAAAAATCCTTACCCCAGTTTTGAGGAACTGGTACAATTTCGCAATCAATACACCATCGCCAAAAATCTCAACTCGCCATTAATTATCCAAACCTATAGCCTGGAAACTTACCAAAATGGCTATGTGTTGGTAATGGAAGACTTTGGAGGGATTTCCCTAAAAGAATGGGGAATCAAGCATTGGGAGTCGGGAATCGGGGAAAATTCCCAATCTTTACAGGAATTTTTGGAAATTGCGATCGCCTTATGCAACGCCTTGGAAATACTATACCGCGATCGTATCATCCATAAAGACATTAAACCCAGCAATATTTTAATAAATCCCGAAAGCAAACAAGTAAAACTAATCGACTTTAGCATAGCAACATTACTCCCAAGAGAAAGCCAAACTCTGGTTAACCCCAATGTCTTAGAAGGAACCCTAGCCTACATTTCCCCAGAACAAACAGGAAGAATGAATCGGGGTATTGACTACCGCACTGATTTCTATTCTTTAGGTATAACATTTTACGAATTGCTTACGGGACAATTACCATTTCAATCTTATGATGCGATGGAATTGGTACATTCTCACATTGCCAAACAACCCCCACAAGCCAACCAACTTAACCCGAAAATTCCGCCTGTACTCTCACAAATCGTCAGCAAACTAATGGCGAAAAATGCCGAAGACAGATATCAAAGCGCCTTGGGATTGAAATATGATTTAGAAAAATGCTTGCGTCAACTCAAAGAAACAGGTGAGATAGAGAATTTTATCATTGGACAGAGGGACTTGTGCGATCGCTTCCTCATCCCT
>NZ_JACJQW010000010.1:0-207740 GCF_014696905.1 Nostoc sp. FACHB-190 | reverse complement strand
CTTATGAGCAACGGTATCGAGAGCGTGTAGTTAACAACCTCAAGAAAAAAGCTTTGGCTTTTGGTTTGGAACTTACCCCCATTTCTGACTCAACGCAATGTGTTTCTTGAGAGATGACTACGTTCAAATCTTCTCGTTGCGTCACACACCAACCAGCAATTGTGACATTTACGTCAGTCCTGAATAACATCACTGACCACGACTAGCCGGATCTACACCAGCAAAAGTTAAGAGATCAGTCATCCGAAAATCTTGAGGTTTACCAGTTTTGGTGGGTAAAGTCGGTACCCAAGACGGATTTACATTGAGATAAGAATTTGGGTCAACCTGAAGCAGACCGATAATTACCTCACCAACAATCCGACCGCCAACTTGGCCTAGATGCAAGCCTTTTTCTTTCAGTTCAGCTTCTTTGAGGATGTAGTACCAAAGCGGTGTGGAGGTGTCGAAGGTAGGGTAAATACTCCGCAGTTCTGCCAAGTCGTACTTACTAAGTACAGGTACACCCATCTTCTGCGCGATGCTTTGACCAGATGGTAGTAGCCAAGTCAGGTGTCGGAGCAGGTTACGTTGGATAAGTGAAGTCGGAGGAGTACCGGAACCAATAGTCTGAAGTGGCAAGTTAAACAGTGGGCTAGAAATTTTCGTATCGATTAATTTATTCGGTCTGACTTGATTATCTCCAAAGTCGAAAAATGTCTGCCAGCCAATAAAGCGTCGTGCTGCTCTTGCTCGACCACGGAGGTCATCTGGATCAGGTTTTCCCTCTTGAGAAGGATCGAAAATGAATGCAAAGAAGGGCTTGCCATTGTCACCAGCCAAGTTAGCTCGGTAAGAAGGCCGGATCATGCTGTGACCGATACGATAACCAATTTGAAACTCAACCGGGATAAATCCTCTATTTGGCAAGGGATTATAAAATTTACGCCCATTTTTTAAGATGTCATTCACCATATCTTGACCAACTACCAGGGGCAAAAATTCATGGAGAATTGTCCATTGGTAGTGCCATGTGGTCAATTGACGAGCCTGACGAAAAACATCATCGTTCGAGATATTAGGAGACTGGGATCTAACTAAATCCACCAGATGATTGTGAAAGCTATAGAACGCAGTTACCAATCCACTGATAATGAGATGCTGATCACCGCGTGGGTCGGCAATAATCGCTCGATTGTTTGCATCTCTCGGTAAATCTTCAAACAAACCGCCACTTTCAAGTTTCAGTTTACTTGGATCTTGAGGGTCGTATAGATTTGGCGAACCTATCGGCCCAGAACCGTAGATATTATCAAGGTCAAAGGCTGCGGTTCGAGAGTTTGTTGCCGAGACTGGAGGTGTTACTTGGCCTAGTCGAGATGTCGTATCAAAGGTTATGTCAAGATCCAAAAACTGGGACATAAAGGTTGTACCAGCTGTATGGGTAGGGTTGTTGGGATTGTTAACGTTGAGAGTAGGATCAGTAATGAGAGCTATTGGCCCTGCGGCTAAATTGTCTTTAGCATCTAAGATACCCCCTGGTTTACCCATTTCCATCAGAGCATTTTTAACAATCGGGCTGGGTGGCGCAAAGGGTGGTAGATTACGAAACATCCGGCCGAATCTACTGGGTAGAGTTGCATCAACAGACTGTGC
This sequence comes from Nostoc sp. FACHB-190, assembly GCF_014696905.1. Classification (NCBI taxonomy): domain Bacteria; kingdom Bacillati; phylum Cyanobacteriota; class Cyanophyceae; order Nostocales; family Nostocaceae; genus Nostoc; species Nostoc sp. FACHB-190. The sequence continues at coordinate 206,105 of NZ_JACJQW010000010.1, read as the reverse complement.
TTTCACTTCTCTGTCAAGAAAACCACCAACTATCACACCGATAGAAAAAATAGCAGTAATAGCGATCGCTAACACAGAAAGGATTTTCTTTTTTAAGAGTGCTTTATCTTTCGAGCCTTTAACTTTTGGGCTATTCATAATTTTCATTAGGACTATTTAACAAAAAAACAAGTATGTGCAGTTATGACATCTGCACAAAACTGACTCTATCCATTTACCTCAGCCACAGTCCTTGTAAAACACAGAAGTAATCTTGGATTTTACTTTTAAAAATAAGGGAAAACACAAAAATAATAAAAACCTAAAGGCAATAAGTAAACACGCAAAATTAATTACAGTCATTGCGAGCGAAGCGAAGCAATCCCAGCCCTTGCGATTGCTTCATTTCGCTTCGCTCCATTCGCAATGACTTTGTGTAATTAATTATGTTTAACTACTTACTAAACCTTTATCTTTGCAAGCTAATCAAACACTAAGCTGTACTAAATTTGCCAACTAAAATTTATAACAACAGCAAACTTACAGGATAGTGGTAATTATTCTTACAGAGAAAATAGAGGTTTTTATTAGCTTATTTAAAAATTTCGGAAAGTAATAGATGAACAAAGCTCAATTAATTAAAATCCGATTGTAATATCTACCACTACCACGGTCACATTTATTCATAAGCTTAGTCAAATCAGTTTTATTTAATGACTCCAAATCACGTAAATTTTATGAACCCTGATAAATGATTAAATAGAAACAATTGAATACCAAATTCAATACTTAAAAATTGAATTTGATATTTATCTTTTTAAGGTCAAACATCATAATATTATATTGATGTGCAACCCTCGTGTAGAGTTTGTGTATAATTCGTGTAGATAATCATGGCTAAATTTTCAACGCTGCTGATGAGATGAGCATCATGATGACTATTTCAAGCGATATCCTAGTCCATGAACAGTTTCAATGAAGTTTTCTGCTGCACCTAACGCCTTCAGCTTTTGTCGAATGCACCGAATATGGGATCTGATTGTTTCTTCAACAGGAGATTCATCAACTGACCAAACTTGTTCAATAATGCTAGAACGACTTAGTACTCGTCTACCATTAGCAACCAGTAATTCTAAAATTGCATATTCTTTGAGAGTTAATGATAAGGGATAGCCATCGTAAGTAGCTTCATAGGTGCTGGGATTGAGGTATAATTTTTCCCATAACAGACTTACTGTGCTGCTGGAACTACCCCGTCTAAGTAACGCACGAATTCTAGCCATTAACTCTTCTAAATCAAATGGTTTGGCTACATAATCATCTGCACCAGCATCTAACCCAGCAATCTTGTCAGCTACGGTGTCACGGGCTGTTAACATTAACACTGGTATAGTTGCATTACGATGTGCAGCATTGTTTATGCCGACAGTACGTAATTGGTGACAAAACTTAATTCCATCTAGCTTAGGCAAGGTGATATCCAGGACTATTAAATCATATTTCATGGATTGTGTAGAGTTCCAAGCGGCTTCTCCATCTTTGGCAATATCCACCACATATTGTCGTCTGTTGAGTGCTTCTGCTAGTACTTCTGCGAGTTGAATATCATCTTCAACTACTAAAATCCGCATATTTGATCTTTTATTGAGTAACAGGCAAATATATCAGCAATGCCTTAAATTTATCATGTATAAGTAACTATTGTTTAACTCAATCTATGACTCAGCAATTGATCAAATGGACTTTCCCAGGAAAATGGATTACGGGAGGTTTTGGTTTAACCCTGTTGCTGATGGTAATTATCTGTTTTGTTTCGTTGAAAAACACAGATGAAATCAAATCTGGAGCTAACAGGGTGCAGCAGACATATCAAACTCTCAATGCTTTGACAAATTTCTATGGCGCAATGACCGCCGCAGAATCAGCTAGACGAGGATATATTTTTTTAGGTAGTAGTCAGGATTTGCAGCGTTATTATCACGCAAAGGCAGATATGCGCTCTCAACTGCAAATATTACAAAAACAAATACATTCTTATGGGAGTCAAGAAAAACGATTGGTAAGTTTAAATTTATTAGTCAATCAAAGATTATCTCTGTTGGAGCAATCTATAGAACTTTACCAAAAAGATAAAAAGTCAATGTTAATCCAAAATAGTATTACCGTTAGAAGTGTTCAGATTCGAGAAAAAATCTTGCAGGTCATGGCAGAGATTAAAGCAGAAGAACAAACTCATCTCCAAGATTCGTTAGAACAATCAAAACAAAGTATTTATTTCCGAATTCTTATAGAAATTTTTACAACATTTTTAATTTTAATCATAATTCTTGGCTTATGTATAATTCTGGAAAAGCAATGGATTAAACGTGAGCAAATTAGAGCCTTAGAATTTTCTTTAGCTCAAGAAAAGAAAATAGGTGATTTAAAGATTCAATTATTTTCTATGATTTCTCATGAATTTCGGACACCCTTAAGTATAATTTTACTTTCATCACAGTTATTAAAAGAAAGTCTCGAAACTTTAGTAGATGAACAGCATTTAAAGAATATTTTTCGTATTCAATCTTCTGCTAAAATCATGAATCACATATTAACGGATATATTAATTTTAACGCGAGCCGAAGCAGGTCAATTGGATTTTAAATTGCAAGTGATAAATTTAGAAAATTTTTGTTTAAATTTAGTAGAAGATTTACAGATTTTTGCTAAAAAGGCAAATATGATCCGATTTCAAAAAAGGGGTTCTATTTTTAAAGCCAATATTGATGAAAAGCTCTTGTATTCTATTCTCAGTAATTTGTTATTAAATGCTATCAAATATTCAAATAACGAAACCGCAGTTGATTTAAAATTAAAATCTGAGGCGGAATTGATCACTTTTCAAGTTATTGATCAAGGAATTGGGATTCCATTAGCAGAGCAACATAAAATATATGAGCCTTTTTACCGATGCCAAAATGTTGAAAATATTGCTGGAACAGGGTTAGGGTTAGCAGTTGTCAAAAAATGTGTAGAGCTACATCAAGGAGAAATTATCGTAGAAAGTAAAGTAGGTACAGGTACGACATTTACGATCATGATTCCTCAAGAAAACACATAAGGATGTCAGATGGTGAAATTATAGCGGTTCTTGGTTGGATGAGGTACATTTCAACCCCACCCCCAACCCCTCCCCGCAAGCGGGGAGGGGAGCGTTTGCGTCAGCAAATGCGGGGTGGGGTTCCAACTGTATTACAAGCAAGTAAGAACTGCTATATACTCCCAGTTTGCAAGTGCTGAGTACTGAGCAAAAATTCCCGAAAAGCTTAATTTATCAAACCGCAAAGGACACAAAGTGATATTTGCTAACAAAACCATTGTTCTCACGGGTGCATCGGCTGGAATTGGCAGAACGCTGGCAATTTCGTTAGCCCAACAGGGTGCAAATTTAGTTTTGGCTGCTCGCAATCAAGAAGGATTAGAACAAACGCTGAGTGCTTGTACAAATTATTCTGCGGAGGTGATTGCAGTACCAACAGATGTCACTCAACCAGAAGCTTGTCAGCAGTTGATGGAAAAAGCGATCGCTAAGTTTGGAAAGATTGATATCTTAATCAACAATGCCGGCATTGGAATGCTGACTTGCTTTGATGAAGTGACTGATCTTTCAATTTTTGAACGGGTAATGCAGGTTAACTATCTGGGTGCTGTCTACTGTACTCATTATGCCCTGCCCCACTTGAAAGCCAGTCGAGGACTATTGGTGGCAATTTCTTCCATTTGCGGCAAAACAGGTGTACCCACTCGTACAGGTTACGTTGCTAGTAAACATGCTATGCAAGGTTTCTTTGATACATTGCGGATGGAATTGCAGCAAACAGGAGTAGATGTAGTGGTTATTTCGCCGGGTTTTGTCGCCACAGATATTCGCCAACGCGCCTTGGGCGCAGATGGAAAACCATTAGGTAAAAGTCCGCGTGATGAAAGCCAAGGCAATATGCCGGTGGAAGAGTGTGTGCGTCAAATTATCTGGGCAATGGAGCGCCGTAAACGAGAACATATCATGACTTTGAAGGGTAAGATACTACCTTGGGCAAGGCTAATTGTGCCAGGATTGGTTGATCGTATTACTGCTGCTACTATTCGCAAAACAACTGCCACTTAAAAGTAATGAGTAATGAGTAATGAGTAATGTATGTTTTAGATTCGACCGTTTCTTGTCGCCAGAAGGTTTCCATTCTTTAAGCTCCTCAAATACAATTTCCTAATCCCTATCTTGAACAGTCAGGTTAAGTCTTTGGTTATTAAAGGAGCTAAGGCTAAAGTCTGTGCAGGGTCAGCCAACAAAAAGCGATCGCATATCTGAAAAAGTTCAACTTCGGTCTGCGCTTGTCGCATTAGCCGCAGGAAATGACCTTGGCTGTCAACACTGAGAGCAATGTAGTTGAGAAATAGTTTGAGGTAGCCGATACGCGCTCGTTCTGGGATATTGGGTGCTTCTGGAGTTTGGTATAAACGGTCAATGTAGTGGCGTACTTCTGTTAAAGGAACAGGCGTAATTGGCTCAGAGCGCAATGCTTGGCGAATTTGATGAAAAATCCAGGGATTACCAATTGCCCAACGGCCTACCATCACACCAACCGCACCTGTTTGGTCAAGCACCGACATTGCTTGTGCTGCCGAGTAGATGTTTCCGTTAGCCAGGACGGGACAATTGACGTGTCTGACCGCTTGGGCAATCAAGGCGTAATTTACCCGGCCTTGGTATCTGTCTTTTACCGTGCGACCATGTAAACTCAACAAATCAATACTGTGGCGATTGATGATATCTAGAATTTGGAAAAAAGTATCGCTATTTTCAAAGCCCAAGCGCATTTTGACACTCAAAGGTCGATCATTAACTGCTTGTCTGAGTTCAGCCAAAATGCGATCTACTTTTTCTGGCACAAGTAGCAATCCACCTCCAGCTTGTTTACGGTAGATTCTCGGTGCGGGACAACCCATGTTTAAGTCAACTCCAGCGATATTATAACCACAGAGTTCCTTTGCTGTTCGGACTAAATCAGGAATGCTTTCACCAATCATTTGAGCAAAAACAGGGCGACCAGTATCGTTTTCTGTGATAGATGCCAGAATCTTGGGATTAAGCCGTGATGTTTCATTGACGCGAAAATATTCAGTGAAGAAGTAGTCAGGTTTGCCGTAATGAGCAATGACCTTCATAAACTTGAGATTTGTCACATCTTGCATGGGTGCAAGGGCAGTGAGAGGTAAATCTGAGTGGAGGGATTGGGGAAGCGATACCTGGAACATATATTAAGTAGGTCGGTGTAAATAATTATTATTAGAATAAGGCAGGGAGCAGGGGGAGAAAGGGTTTGAGCCTTATTTACTTTTATTTATATATAGGAATCCGATTTGATTTCTGAATCTAGTTATGTAGGTAGGGAGTAGGAAAGACGGCTGATCTGGGTGTATTGATTTTTTTCATAAATCAAATATGAGTCCTATAGTTTGGTTTTATTGCATCGACTTACTGAACATTTAAAAAAACTGTGAAATATTTCCTTAACTGTCTTAACTGTCCTTGTCTTTTTTCTTACGAAAATGATATTCCAAGTTTGACTGTTAAAACATTTTCTAAGGACAATGAATAAATTAGTTCTTGAACCATACATCTGGAATCGCAAGTATGAATCCATGCCACGGGAAGAATTATATGAAGTACAGAAAAACCGACTAATAAAATGTGTAGAAAGAGCTTATGAAAACATACCCTTTTACAAACAACAACTTGATGCTATTGGCATACATCCTGGTCATATTCGGTCTGTAGAAAATATTTCCCTGCTTCCTTTTACGACTAAGGCTGATTTACGCAAACAGTATCCATTTGGAATGTTTGCAGTCCAAATGGATTCAATTATTCGACTTCATGCCTCGTCTGGTACTACTGGCAAACCCACAGTAGTTGGTTATACTCATAACGATTTAAACCTATGGTCGGAACTAACGGCACGAGCATTAGCCGCTAGTGGTGCAGAACCAGGGATTATCGTCCAGAACACTTACGGTTACAGTCTTGCCACTGGTGGGTTAGGTTTTCATTACGGTATTGAACGCATCGGCGCTACAGTAGTTCCGGCTTCTGGCTCCTCACCGCAACGGAATTTAACACTTTTACAAGATTTTAGCAGTGGCATTATATTGAGTACTCCTAGCTACATATACACTATCGGTGAAGTGGCAGAAAGAGAAGGTATTGATTTACGTTCATTGTCTGTGGCTGCGGGGATTTTTGGTGCTGAATCATGGAGTGAAGCATTACGAGATGACATTGAAAAACGATGGAATATAGTAGCTTATAATACTTATGGACTAAGCGAAGTAATTGGCCCTGGGGTAGCTCATGAGTGTCCTCATCGAGTTGGGTTGCATATTTACGAAGATCACTTTATTCCAGAAATTATTAACTCAGAAACAGGGGAACAAATGGAAGAAGGAAGATATGGAGAGCTTGTATTAACAACCATTACTAAAGAGGCTACACCCCTAATTCGCTACCGAACTGGTGATATTACACGCCTATTTTATCAACCTTGTGCTTGTGGTCGAACTCTGACCCGGATGGATCGTGTTAAGGGTCGTATTAACGATTTAATTAGAATAAAAGATAAAACTTTATTTCCTGCGGAAATTGAGGATGTCTTATTGAGATTACCTGGGATTATACCTCATTACCAGATTGTGATTGACGATAATATCAATTTAATTGATGATATTGAAATTTGGGTTGAAGTTTGTAATTCAATTTCGCAAGAACAAACTTTACTTGTTGAGCTAGAGCAGCAATTAATATTTAACATTGAACATCGTTTAGGGATAACTGCTAAAGTCAAGTTGATGCCACCACAGAGCTTACCTCGTAGTGAAGGAAAAGCCAAGCGTTTAGTTAAGAGAAGTCAAGTTAATACAGGACTTTAAACCAGAGCTTAAGCATTTAAACCATAACTTAGTTAGTGCCTAATTTATGGTTTAAGATTTTTACCGATTTTTCAGTTAAAAAATGGCTAATTGAATGTTAGTTAACTGTTGTTTGCCAGGCTTAATTGAGTAAGCTATTTTTTATTAACAGGACTTACGCACAAAGATTGTCTATGAAGATTGGGTGTAAGGGTGTGTGGCGTAAGGTTTTTAGATATATACACCCCTATACCCTGTACCCTTGCACCCTCGCCAAAACTCTTGATTTTTCGTTTTTATGCGTCAGTCCTAATTAATTTATTTTAATAAGTAAAAACTATAAATTCTAAAAAATATATAAATTGCTTTTATGCTTTAATACAAAATTTCTTAACTGTCTTAACTTTCCTTGCATCGTTATTAAAAGTTTGAGAGTTTAAAAAATATCAAGTATGAGGTTATAAGCTCTAAAAAATTTAGAGTAACAAAGACGAAAACAAAACAGCATAATTTCTATCTATAAGCAGTAGCAAATATCAGAAATAATTAATCAAGCATTTGTTACTTGTTCTAGCTTTTCATAGATAGGAAAAATTTGATATTAGGCAAATTAAGAGTGTTAGCAGAAAATTGGAATTATGATACCAAACTCAGTTGTTTTACCTGAAAAGAATACAAGTGATATCCTTCAAAGTATTCGACATATTGACCATATTACTTATGTTGCGTCATTTGAAGATGAACAGAGGTTCCTCTCAAAATGGAGTTTGCTTGGTTTCAATGAACATATGAGGCTTAAGACTGTGTGTTTTCCCGCTATTCACATTGCCTTAGTTAGTGGCATCAGTGCCGAGTATCCGTGGGCAACTATGACTGGGTTATCGGTAAGTGAAGATCCTAATTCACCAATTAATAAGTTTATCAATCTCTATGGTGAAGGGATTCAGCATACTGCTTACAACATCGATCCAGAAGCTGATATGGAGGAACTACATCACCAAATGGCAGAATTAGGGTGGAAGTTTATGACACCAGTATTATCATACAGTGATGAGTCTGGTGCGTTACTCAAGCAGATGTTTGTTGCTCCTAGTAATCCCTATGGTTCTTTTATCGAGTTTGTTCAACGATTACATGGGACTGATGGTAAGGCTTTCAACAGTTTTGACATCAATAATATAGATAACCTCTACCAACATTATGCCGATTATAGTAATTGGCTTGCTGAAACAATTTAAAGGCGCACATATCAATATCTATCAGAATTAAGCTCGTTCATCCAATTTTGCAGAGACGCAGAGATTATGTTTATTTATCTGCGTCTATCTGCGGTTGATTAACTATCAAATAAGCCTAAGTCTGTCACTGCACCAAGGCTGCTGGAAGATACCAACTTGGCATATTTCGCCAATACGCCTTTAGTGTAACGAGGTGGGCGGGGTTGCCAATTAGCACGGCGACTGGCTAATTCTTCATCAGAAATATTCAACTGCAATAGCCGTGATGGTGCATCAATGGTGATAGTATCACCTTCTTCGACTAAGGCGATCGCTCCACCCACAGCTGCTTCTGGTGCAACGTGACCAACTACCATCCCGTAAGTCCCGCCGGAGAATCTGCCATCGGTAATTAATCCCACAGCATCACCCAAGCCAGCACCAATAATTGCCGAGGTGGGAGCCAACATTTCCCGCATTCCTGGGCCGCCTTTGGGGCCTTCGTAACGAATCACAATCACGTCACCAGCTTTGATTTTGCCTGCCAGAATTGCATCTAAGCAAGATTCTTCCGATTCAAATACTCTAGCTGGGCCAGTGATGACTGGTTTTTTCACCCCGGTAATTTTCGCCACAGCGCCTTCCGTAGCCAGATTACCTTTGAGAACTGCCAAGTGACCTTGAGCATACATCGGTTTATCCCAAGGACGAATCACATCTTGGTCAGGGCTGGGTTCATTCGGCACATCGGCAAGAACTTCGGCAATGGTTTGACCTGTGATGGTAATACAGTCACCATGTAGCAAATCATGTACCAGCAGCATTTTCATGACTTGAGGAATACCGCCAGCTTTGTGTAAATCTGTAGCGACGTATCTACCACTGGGTTTTAAATCGCACAATACAGGTATTCGACCACGGATAGTTTCAAAGTCATCGATGGTCAATTCCACACCAGCCGCACTGGCGATCGCCAAAAAATGCAATACTGCATTTGTAGAACCGCCAACTGCCATAATTACCGCAATAGCATTTTCTATAGATTTGCGGGTGATAATCTGGCGTGGTAATAATTGCTTACGAATAGCTTCGACTAACACCAACGCAGATTTTTCTGTACTGTCGGCTTTTTCGGCATCTTCGGCGGCCATTGTGGAAGAATAAGGTAAACTCATCCCCATTGCTTCAAATGCCGAAGACATGGTGTTAGCTGTAAACATCCCGCCGCAGGAACCCGCACCCGGACAAGCGTTTTGTTCAACGGCTGTTAATTCAGTTTCGTCAATTTTGCCAGCACTGTATTGTCCCACCGCTTCAAAGGAACTGACTACAGTTAAATCACGACCGTTGTAGTGTCCGGGTTTGATTGTACCACCGTAGACAAAAATCGCGGGAATATTCATCCGGGCGATCGCCAGCATTGCCCCTGGCATATTTTTATCACAACCACCAATGGCCAATACGCCATCCATGCTTTGTCCAGTACAAGCTGTTTCAATGGAATCGGCAATCACTTCTCTTGATACCAGGGAATATTTCATCCCTTCCGTTCCCATCGAAATACCATCACTGATGGTAATTGTTCCGAAAATTTGCGGCATAGCTCCAGCAATTTTAATACCAGCTTCTGCCCTTTGTGCCAATTTGTTTATCCCCATATTGCAAGGGGTAATAGTGCTGTAACCATTGGCAATACCGACAATTGCCTTGTTAAAATCGGCATCTTCAAACCCAACAGCCCGGAGCATCGCTCGATTTGGCGATCGCTGTACACCCTGTGTTACAACCCGGCTTCTCAAATTATCCGACATCTTTCTTCCTTTGACTTTATCGCTTGTATTGCGATCGTATTATCTGATTTTCTCATGCCAACGCAGCACACAAGAGTATTAACCTCAGTGTTGATCATTTATTTATTTCCGAATTTCCACCACAGTGTTTTGTCAAGATTTTATTACCAAATATATTGGTAATTAGCCTCTGTGGTTGGTAATATACGCCTGCGTCAACCTTACACCAACTAAACGATTCAGCATGTTTCTAACTCGAAGAGGAGGTTTGATCACCTGGATAACTGCGGCGATTACCAGATTAGTTTTAGTAATGCTTTGATCAGGTCTGTACCCCAATTGCGACCTCTCAAGTCAGGTACATCTGCAAAGCTCGTTTGACCTAACGTTTGAGCGACGGCTGCGGCTGCATTAATCAAACCATAACCATTCATTGAACTAAAACTATTCTGGAGTGCGATCGCTTTAGCAACAATATTATTGTTTTCATTGCTTTCAACTACATTGTTGTTAGCATCTGCTTTGTACAACAAATAATTTTTAGGCTTTATTTATGGCAAACATCCTACACATTGATTCTAGTCCTCGTGGTGAACGTTCGATTTCGCGATCGCTCTCTTATGAGTTCGTGACATCCTGGAAAGATTTTCACCCAGGCGATACAGTTACCTACCGGGATTTGGGTCATTATCCTGTCCCCCATGTAGATGAATTATGGATAGCTGCGGCTTTTACACCACCTGATGCACGCACACCCGAACTAGTGGAGGCGATTCAGCTTTCGGATAGTTTAATTGATGAGTTTTTGGCTGCCGATCGCTATGTTTTTGGTATACCAATGTATAACTTGAATATTCCTTCTACTTTCAAGGCTTATATTGACCAAATTGTGCGTGTCGGTCGTACCTTTGGAATTGATGCGAACGGCTATAAAGGCTTAGTTGATAGCAGCAAAAAAGTGTTAATTATTACCTCTCGTGGCGGGACTTTTCCCCCAGGTACACCCTTTGCAGCTTACGACTATCAAGAACCTTATCTCCGCACTATTTTGGGTTTTATTGGTCTAACTGATGTCACATTTATCCATGCTGACAGCCTCAACTTAGGTGATGATGCTCGTCAACAATCATTAGCGGCTGCTAAAGAAGCGATCGCGCAGACTGTAGCTAGTTGGTAAAGGTATAAGTTTTATCAAAATAGAATTCAGGAGTCAGGAGTCAGAATTCAGCATAAATTATGTACGCAGATGCGAATAAATGGTGAAATACTACACTAAACCTCAATGAGGTCAGGTCTTTCTCCTTCACTCATTGGTTCTGACTCCTGAATTCTTCTTCAACCAATTGTTAAATCTGGTTCTTCACAAAAGTTAAATAAGGCTGATTCGGATTCTGATTCATCGTCAAATACAGCAGATATGTACCATTCACAAGGTGAATCATTGGTATATTCAGCCCAAACAATTGTTGCGGTTTCACCAGATGGAATCCCCTCTTCACTCAAGGTGAATGGTAGCCACTCATCTTCATCAACAGACACCCACAACTCTGTAATGGCTAGGTCGGTTTGATTGGTAACGGTAAACGTAAATTGATCTGACATAGATAACCTTTCAGCTATAACTAAATTGTCAGTCATCGATTATACTCGCTCTTTTTTCGATGTTTGTCTATGTAATTGCTCAAAGCCTTATATAGGAAAGATTTCTAGTTTTTTTAGCTCAATTTTAATTGCAAAAAGAAGATTAAAAATTTTACCTAAATGAGTTATTTACATAGGGCAGGATGTCCGCTTTAACGGCATTATGTTGCGTCATATAAACTGCTCCTATCCCAAGGTAGACATTAATTTGAATTTTAAGCTAAAGTTGTAATGAGTTTGCTTTAGCGAGGAAGACGATGAATCAACCCTAAACAAGCTGTAAATACCGTAGTTAGAGAGTGAGATTTATTGAGCGATCGCTAACCACAACACAGTTAGAAAGAAAAAGCATCATATAATATTTTTTTATATCAAAAAACAAAAATAAACCTGGAAATCACAATTTCCCTGAATACTTAGCGAAATCTAATATGGAAAAACCAACGATAGCTAAAAAACCAATTCGCTCTCTAGAAGATGCGCTAGATCAGTGTCAAACGCTGGGTATGCGCGTTAGTCGCCAGCGCCGCTTTATTTTGGAACTGCTGTGGCAAGCAAATGAGCATCTATCTGCGAGAGAAATTTATGATCGCCTTAACCAAGAAGGCAAAGACATTGGTCATACCTCTGTATATCAAAACCTAGAAGCTTTATCCAGTCAAGGGATTATTGAATGTATCGAACACTGTGATGGTCGCTTATATGGCAATATTAGCGATGCTCACAGCCATGTCAATTGTCTCGATACTAATCAAATTCTGGATGTACATATAGAATTGCCAGAAGAATTGTTGCGTCAAGTTGAACAACAAACGGGCGTAAAAATTACAGAATATAGTATTAACTTTTATGGCTATCGCCATCCATCAGAAGATGTGTAGAGATGTAGAATTACAGCAGATTTGATGTTTATGAGGTACAGCAACTGATTGAAAAAAGTAATGAGTAATGAATAATGAGTCAAGAATTTACTTAATATTCACTACTTATTACTCATTACTTATTATTTGTGCTGTGCCTCACTTAATTCAAAAGTGCTGTAAAAAGGTAAACGGTAAAATTGAGCTTCCCTAGCGTGGGCTTGTGACCATTATTCTTTTACTTCTTTTGCCTTTTTACTTTTGCCTTTTTACTTTTTACTTTTTAACATCAATCATAATCGCTGGGATTCACACTAAATACCGTTTCATCTTCTACATCATCATCATCATCGTATAAACCAACTGAAGTAATTGGTTCTGCTTGTGAGTCGTCAATTGTGCCGATGTTGGTATCGCTTAACCAAGCTGCTGTTTGATCGCCTCTGTCGCTGCTACTCATTACAGATGTCTGTGAGAGTAATTTTTTCAGGGTGTAGAACTGTTCTAAAGAGAATACAGCACCATTCATCGTGGCAATTTCGCGGTCAGCAGCAGTTAGAATGGCATCAAATAAGCAGGCATTGACAAGATTGACATTTTCCAGATTAATGCTGCTAAGATTAGCACCAGTCAAGTTAGCACCAGTTAAATTGGCATAACTTAAATCAGCATTAGTTAAATTGGCATAACTTAAATTTGCATTAGTTAAATTGGCATAACTTAAATTTGCATTAGTTAAATTGGCATAACTTAAATTTGCATTAATCAAATTTGTCTGCTCTAGATTGGCTTTAACTAACATCACTTGTAACAAAGATGCGCCAGAGAGATTGAGTTGAGTTAAAGATTGGGGGAGAATGCGTTTAAGCCAAACAGAATGGGATAAAATGGCGGCTTTACCCATTAGCATTGTCAAAACTTCTGGGTAGAATTCAGCAACATTTTGCGGATTGCCACAAGGAGAAAAAGCAACTTTAGTAAAGCGATAACCAGCAGATAATAATAAAAATACATTTATGCCTACACTGGCATTAATTTGCTCAACATTTATGGGATTGCCGAGTGTGTGAAAATAATTCCAAGCTTGATGCGCTATTCCTTCATTTAACCAACGACCTTGACAATAACCACGCCAAAATAATTCTAGACGTTGTAATAATAAATCTAAAGAAAAATCACTTTGAGGCTGGTGTAGTAACGTTTCAATTACCAGTTGTTTAATTTCTGTAGTGAGGACACCATAACCAAGAAGTTTATATAAATGTTGAGCAACACTCTGCGGCGAATCAAGAGCAAAAATTAATATTCCGTAGTCATCTTTTTGCTGCTGGGTAAGAATTTTTAGTTGATAAGCAATAGCTTCTGCACAGAGATATTCGCCTAATTTGGGGTGAGAAAATTCTGTGAGGAGTGCTGAGTGCTGAGTGTTGGGTGCTGAGTGTTGGGTCACCGAAGTTTGCTCAACGGGGGAAACCCCCGCACGCAACTTCTCGCTGAGTGCTGCGGGGGAAGTTTTGAAGTAGAAAGCGGGTAAGGTAGGGGGAGGGGAAGTTTCTGTGAGATGAATTTGATAGCGATCGCTGTGTAAAATTTGGAGAGCGATCGCCTGGATTTGGTTTAATAAATCTTGGGGATGACAACCAGAAAGTAAATTGGCGATCGCTTCTTGTGTACGATGAATGTGAGCCGAACCAGAACGCAATAGCATGGTTTTAATCCCGCCAGTCACCGGATAACCTAATAACCAACGACTCAGGCGATGATAAATTTCCCACACTACTTTAGTAGTACTAGGTGATTGCGCTAATTGCCAAATTTCATCATCTATAAGTGCATCACGATGTAAAATCCCTAGTAAATACAGCAACAATGGTTGACGTACCAAAGCCGAAAGTTCGGGAAACTTGGAGTTACTGATAAATAAGCCAGATTGCTTTAAGAAGGTAAAGAAATTTTGAGCAACGGGTAATGACTGTAACATTGCCCACTGTTGAAACCATTGTTTTAATTGTTCTTGTTCTAATGGTTGAATAATAATTTGTGGTAACTGCGATAAGATATCTGGCTCAATTTCTTCTAAAGCATTTTTGCGACTAGTTAAAATAATTTTATGTTTACCTTTAGCTTGCAACGCCATTAACTGCTGAATAAAAATTGTCTTGGCTCTTATCCCTAAATTAGCAGCAGGTAATTCATCCAAACCATCAAGCAGTAACAAACAGCGCGGTTGTTCTTGTTCTAACCAATTACTTAAGTTAGTTTGAGCATTCAAAGCAAAACCAGAATTCAAAGTTTCTGCTAAAGTTTGACCATATTTAATATCCCGCAAGCGAATAATCACCGGCATCCAATTAGGATAAAGTTCTCTGGCTACTTCTGCTGCCCAAATTTGACAGAAACTAGTTTTACCATATCCTGGTTCGGCCGCAATCACAGCAATATTTTCACTATCTGCTAACTGTTCTTGCGCCCATTTTTTGATATCAACCGATGGAGTATTAGTATTTACTACTAAACCTTTGAGGGTAATATAAATATCCTTAAGGGCAAAAGACTCGATAAATAAAGGTTGGCTGAGATTTTTTAGTAAAAATACGCGATAATTTTCTCGACATAAATCAATTTTATCCCCTACAGATGAATTTTTAGCTGCGCCTAAATTACCTGATTCAGAAGGAGCAATATTACTTGTAGAACCTAATTGGAAAAATTTTTGTAATTGTGCCAGTTGTGGGGCATTTTCCGCCACAACTTTGAGTAAATATCCACTCAGGGAATGAGTTAAACGCTGGGTTAATAATTTTGCTTCTAAATCTTCTGCACCATTCGCAATTAACCAAGCAATAGTAGCATTATTCATTTGTTGCACTAATAAAGAATCCGCCACTACAGATAAGGCTTGTTCTGCTTGGGTATCAGTTAACTTTCCCTGGGTTAAAGTTTTTAATAATCCTTGGAGTTGTACATCTTGCAGACTGAGTTTGCCAATAATTTCCTGTAAAATTTCTCCTTGACTGGAAATCATCGCTCGGTTCAGCCAAGGTTTTTTCAGACTGACTTCTTGTTGAATGATTTGATGTAAAGCATAGAGATAAGCAATGTGAAACGCCAGCCATGTGCCTTCGTTACGTTTTAAGGCCTTTTTTTCACTGAGACTACGCAACAAACTTTCTGTTAGTCGCGCAATCAGCTTGATATCTTGCCAAACAGAACCCAGAGGTAGTTCTAAAACCTCGGCTAAAGTACAGACATCAAGTGGTGCAAGGCTTTTAACTTCCATATCTTGGACAATGCGGTAGGCTACACCCGCCAATTGACCAAGGGAAAATTCTCGAATTTGACTGATTTCAATCTGGCGTTCTGCCAACCATTGCCTGATACTGAGGTTCATTTAATTACACAACTAAGACTCCGCCTATGTCATTATGATTCATTTATTGGGTGACGAAAACAGGTAACAATGAGTAGGAAGCTGCTTAGTATCTGAGTCAATGATGAGCGATCGCCCTCTTAAATTATTACTAGTTGACCAAGACCCTATTTTCCGTTTAGGACTGCGGGTAACTTTGGAAGCAATGCTGAATTTGCAAGTTGTCGCAGAAGTAGAAACAGAGACAGAAGCTTTGCAAATACTAGCAGAACTTACTAATCAAGACCCAGAAGCAGTAAATTTAGTGGTTTTGGACTTAGGAAGCGATCGCAAAACGACTCCTTTGGAGCTTCGCTCTTTTGACAGTCGGTTGCAAGGTTTAGAATTTTGTCGCCTGCTAAAAACTTCATACCCAGACTTACCGATTTTACTGCTGAGTGCTGTCCAAAACCGAGAAATATTAGCTGCTATTAGGGCAATTGGGGTGAATGGCTATCTCCCTAAAGGTACTCCTGCATCTCAAATTATTGCTGTGATTTCAGAAGTCGCCGCAGGTGCTTCCCATTGGGTATTAGATACTAACTCGCCTTCGGCTCCCATCTCGCCGCCTCCCCGAATACCTTGGCTGCGGCTATGGCAAAATCAGTGTTTATCGGGAATCGGCTATATTAACGCTTCCCTAGCAACAATTACAGTCAAACTACAAACCCCAGGCTTACCAATACTAGACCGGGCTGTGCTGGCGGGACAACGGCGAGAACTGTTAGCGGCGCGTTGGCTACTCCATCATTTGTTAATTTCCGCCCCAGAACAATCACCATTGATTTCTCCGACAGAAGAATTACCATTGATTTCTTCAGCCAGTAGTGTCATTGTGCCAACAAATGTAGAGCCACCTTTAACTTTGCTCCCAGAAATCAACCCTAGTGCCTTGCAATTTGATTTATTTTCAACTTGTATAAATAAATTACAATTTTCTTTGGAAAATATTTCAGATGTCCCGTTAGAAATTGATATTCTCAGGGAAGATAAGAAACGGGAATTACTTTATTTAATATTACAAAAATTAGCCAAACAAATTGAAGATTTACGTGCTTCTCAAATCACCATTGAGCAGTTAGAGGGATTTAAAAATACTATTTTGTTTGATTTATGGCAAGCTACAGTTACAGACTTTTTTGGTAAATTTTCCCAAGTGCCAATCGGGGGACAAAAAATTGAAGTTGTCAAGGTATTGCTGCAAAATCCCAGAATTATTCAAACTGACATCTTCAATAAAATTCCCTTTGTAGTAGAGTTACTCTCTTATTTACTATTTCAAACAGATTTTCAGATTGATAATCAGACTTATTTAGCTGATAGTGATGCTGCTAAAACACAGTCATTAATGATTTTAGAAAATTTGTTGATTCAAGTGGGTAATGGAGTATTACAACCACTGTTAAATTATTTAGCAGATGTGGAGGCAATTAAGAAAAACTTTTATACTCGCAAGTTAATTTCGACGCGGGAAATTGAACGGTTTAGAAATGATTTGTCTTGGAAATACCGTTTAAATAATTATGTGAATGAAGCTAAAGCAATTTTTGAAAGTCGCTATGAGTTATTTGTATTAGCACCAAGGGGAATTGCGAAAACATCAGTTTACGCGCCGCGCAATGCAGAATTAGCCAAGCTTGCAGGTGTACCGTTATTTGTAACGCTGGGACTAGAATTTTGGGATGCGATCGCTCCTCGCCTACAATCGCTATTATCTTTTTTAGGCAGTGGTATTGTCTTCGTTTTAACCCAAGTTATTGGTCGTGGTTTAGGTTTAATCGCTCGTGGTATTCTCCAAGGTATCGGTAGTGTGTCGTTCTCAGAGAAAAATTTCAACCGCAATAGCGAAAGACAAAAGTGATATTTAAATTAAAGTTAATTAAAATGAACGAGATGCGATCGCAAGTTTTATGAACAAAGTGCAACTACTTGAGATAGACTCAATACCAGTCTGCGATCGCCAGACCTGTAACCCTAGAAAATTCTCTGACATTGTGCGTTACGAGAGTTGCTTGAAGGGCTATGGCTGTCCCAGCAATCAAAATATCAAGTGAACCTATGGGTATACCTTGTTGTTCTAATTGAGCGCGGATATTAGCCGCAGCCAAAGCATGATGCTGCTCAAAAGATACCAGATTAACTTGACCTAATAGTTGTTGAAGTTGTTGAGTGCGTTTTGCTGGTGAGTTAGATTTAGCGATACCAACTTGTAATTCAAAGAGAACGATTGTAGAAATGACTATTTCTTTGGGAAAAACCTGAGCTAGATTTTGAGCAACCTGTCCCTGACCTTTAAAATAATAGATCAGGGTATTAGTATCTAAAACGTACATTTAGAGACTCTCTCTTAATATGTCTTGTCCCGAATTTTCCCGAATCTCTTCTAAGCTAGGAAAATCTTTTGCCCAACTTCCAGCTAAGGAATAAACTAGTTCTGTCCATTGCTGTGAAGTGACTGTATTGTTTGGTTGATTGGCATTTAGATATTGATCACGAATAGATTCAGCAAAGGAGAGAATCTCACTAGCTTGGTCTTGGGGAAGAGATTTGACAAGTTCATAAATTTGTTCGGCTATAGTCATACAGATTTACTGAGCAAGTAAATAAAACTAGAAAACTCCTGTTCTTCCACAAAACATCTTAACGTAAGTTTCCCCCAGAGACAGAAGTTAATTAAAATGAACGAGATGCGATCGCAAGTTTTATGAACAAAGTGCAACTACCACCCGGAAGCTTTGGTTTACCTGTTGTTGGCGAAACCCTGTCTTTTTTGGCAGACGTAAACTTTGCAGAAAAACGCTATCAGCGTTATGGGTCGATTTTTAAAACCCATATTTTAGGTAGACCAACAGTAGCCATGATAGGGCCAGAAGCAGTTGAGTTTGTCCTTTCTAGCCATATAGAAAATTTCTCTTGGCGTGAAGGCTGGCCAGAAAATTTCAAAATATTGTTAGGTGAATCATTATTTGTGCAAGATGGTGAAGAACATCGTCGCAATCGTCGTTTGATTATGCCAGCTTTACATGGCCCGGCACTAGTCAACTATTTTGCCACAATGGAAGAAATCACTTGTAGCTATCTTAAAGAATGGGCAGTTAAACAAGAATTTACTTGGTTTGAAGAGTTTAAAAAACTCACCTTTGATATTGCCAGCCAACTGTTATTAGGTACAAGTTCTAGTGTAGAAGTTATCCGCTTAAGTAACTTATTTACTAACCTCACCAATGGTTTTTTTGCGCTGAATACTTTACCTTTACCTTTTACCACCTTTAGTAAAGCGATCGCCGCTCGCAATCAAATTTTAGAGCATGTTGCTCAGGTTGTAAAAGCACGCCAGCAAAACCCTACCAAAGATGCTTTAAGTTTATTAATCCAAGCTAGAGATGAAGAGGGTAACAGCTTAAGTGAAACAGAAATTATCGCTCAAGCAGTACTGTTACTTTTTGCTGGACATGAAACCACAACTGCAATGTTAACTTGGTTAGTTACCGAATTAGCACGCCACCCAGAAGTTTTGCAACGCGCCAGAGAAGAACAGTTACAACTTGCTGCATCTGGTTCTTTAACTATAGAGCAGTTGGGAAAAATGCCCTACTTAGACCAAGTTTTATGGGAAGTTGAACGACTGTATCCACCAGCCGCCGCAGGATTTCGTGGGGTAATTAAAGAATTTGAATACAAAGGTTTCTATGTCCCGGCTGGTTGGCAACTATATTATTCAATTTTAATGACTCACAACCTACCAGAAATTTATCCTGAACCAGAAAGGTTTGATCCTGAACGTTTCAGTCCTCAGCGCCAAGAACATAAACAATATCCTTTCAGCTTAATTGGTTTTGGTGGCGGGCCGCGTGTGTGTATTGGGATGGCGTTTGCCAAAATGGAAATGAAGATTGTTGCTGCCCATCTTTTACGCAGCTATGATTGGGAAATCTTACCTAACCAAAGTTTGGCTTCAGTCAGAATTCCTACAAATCGTCCTAAAGATGGGTTGCGGGTTCGATTTCAACCTCGGTGAAATTGTTATGACACCTGAAATAAATCTCAGTTTGCCGTCAGAAGTGTCTCAAGGTTGGCAAAGTATGAAAAACGTTGTCAACCAAGGGGTTCACTCTGTGAATAATTCTCTGCAACAAGTTGGCGAGTCTTGGCAAGAAACAGCTACAACAACCTTAGAACAAGCTAAATCTTCGATTGGTCAAGGTTTACAAACTGCTGACCAATTTAAGAATACAACATCAGGTGCAGTGGAGCGTGCGATCGCCTCTTCCATCAATGACTGGCTAACACAACATCCCACAATGTTACGCCTACTGCACGCACTCAATTGGGCCGCGAATCACCCAATTATTAGTATAATCATTATCCTCTTGAGTCTGGCGCTGCTTTTTGGTCTGGTAAATGCTATTATTCGCTTATTTACAACAGCCAGTTTTTCTCTCTTACAAGCACCATTAAAATTATTACAAGCTTTAATTAAATTTATTTTTCTTAGTATAGCTAAACTTACTGGTTTTACTTGGAATAAAATCAGCCATCATCAAGCAATAGATAATATAAATACCATTCAAACTCCTTATCCAGATAAACAGCAAAGATTAGTCGAAATCTCATCTCGTTTAGAAACACTCCAACAAGAACAAAAACAACTTTTACAAGAAGCGGCTGAAATCATTGCTACAGATAGCACAAATCTAGAAATTAGATTTAGCCAAAATCACACTAATGTTATTTAATCAACCTCCCATCCGTGTCTATCTGCGTTTATCTACGGTTAATTTTCCTCAAAATATATAAAAAGCTATCACATTCAAAGTGATAGCTCATTGGTATATGAATCTTGAGGTTTATGTTACAGAAAGATGACTGAAATTATCAGTAATAATTGTTTTGCCAACTTCCTATTTCAATACCATAACATATATGACTTACGCAGTCAGACGAACAATCAAGAGTTTGAAATCGGCACTATCACCTACAATAATTTACCGCTTAGGCGCACCAAATCCACGACGCTCAAGCACATTTCGTACCTCTGGGCTAGGTGTGTAATTGTAGCCGTAAGAAGAATTTTCTGAATCATCCATAACTTGAGGTGTAAGTAACACAATTACCTCATTACGTTGATTGGTTTTGTTGGTTCTTCTAAATAATGAACCAATCAGTGGTAAATCTCCTAAAATGGGTATTTTAGAAACAGTTACGCGGTCTTGGTCTTGAATAATCCCTGAAAGAATTAATGTTTGACCATCACGTAAACGAATCAAACCAGAATTGAGCGATCGCTCCGAGACTAAAAATATACTTTGAGTATTACCACCAACATTAATTTCTGCGGAAGATTGAGGAGCCTTAACAATAGGAGCGACAGATAATGACACAAAACCGTTATCATCAATTCTGTCAACTTTGACAGCTAGTGTTAAACCCACACTTGTTTTCTCAGCAGTAACAGTTTGTACAGCAGTATCGCTACCACGAGTTATTTCATTCCTAATGTTTCCTACTACTTCTTGCGTCAGGTTAACATTAGCGGTCTGACCTTCTTGCACAATCAATGTCGGGTCGGTCAAAATCTTGGCATTACCACTTGTCACCTGAGCTTGCAAACTAGCTAAGAAACGTTTGGGGAATTGAAATAAAGTTGGCAAAGATGTAGTAGCTGTACCCAGAGTTCCTCGTGAAACCGTCGATGTACCATCAGCGTTTCTTGTAATTACCGTATCTGTTGCTGGAGTAATATTGGAAAAACCTGGTTGTAGAGGGTTTCCTGTAGGCGCAATAGGTTGATAGAAAGTAGCAGAACCTGGATTAGCAACTCTAGTGATGTTACCATTGGCATCTATTACAACTGTACCTGGGCTAGTTCCTGGAATAGATACACCAGTGTTTGGATCTACGAAGGGAGTACCTTGGACTGGGTTTGTAATAACTGGTGTACTAGTTACACTACTTGCCGCTTCAGCACTAGTAGCGGGTCTAGAACCACCAAAATTGAAAGATGCAGCACCGCCATCATTAACAAAGAAATTATTACCAACACCAAAAGAAAAACTAGTGTTAGTGTTATGAGTGTTTAAAAGGTTAACATCAATAATTTTGACATTGACTACTACTTGACGGCGACGAACATCAAGTTGAGTTAGTTGAGAAATTGCTATATTAATTTGTTTGGCAGGGCCAATCAAGGTGATGGAATTTGTCCGCTCATCCCCTAATGCTTGTAAACCCCGTAGCAAAGGTGTTGTGTATTGAGAGTCAGCCAGAGTGAGACGTTCAATTCTTGTTTCAGTAGTTGTCTGACTTTGAGTTACTGGAGCCGCACTACTACCCACAGGCACAGCAGTCACATTAGTAACTTGTCGTTCTCTGGTGACAGCACTTTCAGCCCCCATTCCCACTAAAAAGTTCAAAGCAACTCCGACATTGACTTGATTCAGTCGCAAACTACGTACAATCACATCACGAGTGGAATTAGGTAATTTTGCCCCTACAAACACTGTACGACCATTACGATTCGCTTCTAACCCGCTTAAACGCAAGACATAGTTAAACACATCTTGCACAGGCTCGTTTTCTATATCTAAAGAGATTGTTTGAGCAGCATTGGCAGGAGCAGCACCTTGCTGACCTCCAGCAGGATCACCACTGATATAAGCCAAATTCAAATTAGCCGCACGGGCTAAAAGTGATAATACTTCCCGCACTGGTGCATCTCGCAACACCAGCCGAGGAACACGCTCTTGGGTTCCTAAATCAATCACACTCGGAGAAGCATCTGTGGCCGAAATGGCGATGTCTCCGACTGGTGGCGCAACGGCTCTGGGTAAGAATGGCGGTGCTTGGCTAACAGGTTGACCAGGCCCAGCCGCTTGGGCTGGTCTGCCATCAATACTAATTTCTGGGTTAGGAACCAGAACATCTGGCCTTTGGCTTGGTTGCACAGGCACATTTGTTGTAGGTGCTGTTGGCGTTGTTGGTGTTGCAGCTACTGTACCTGTGGATGGTGTAAAACCAAGGGTGATTCTGTCATCTTTGCGTAGTACTGGTTGACCACTGGGTGCATCGTTATCACCAGTGACTATAACTCGAATGCTATTAGCATCTAGCTGTACAACTTCAACAGAGGCGATTCCCGATGCAGGTTTATCTTGACGGAAGTTATTACCACCTGGTAATCGTAGTTGAGCATTAATCACATCGGAAACTAAGGTTTTACCTCTTTTGGTTGTAAAAACCTGGGGGCGAGAAGTTGAAGATGTTTTTAAAACTACGTTAATGCCACCATCAACAGCATTTAACTTAACATCATTAACTTGAGTTACCTGCGCCCACCCTGGTTGAGCTGCCAAAAATGTTAAAGCAGCAGCACCCAATATTAAACTATTACCGTGAAGCTGTTTCACAGTTCATTCCTCACTTTATAAACATTTTTAAGCAAAAATTGTTGAGAAAAAGCACTTCTATTTAGGCGGTGCTTTAGCAGCTGCGGCTATTTCTTCTGGTGTAAGTGGCATCAAAGCCTGCAACTGGAAAGATGTAGTTAGAGGTGGCGGCCCTACTTGACGTATAGCTTTACCTGTTTGAGTTGTAGCTTGTACTGGAGCCAACACTGACTGATAATCCCTAACGATTAACAAAGGCTGTAAACGCTCTATATTCCGCAGAATTGATTGAGTTTGTTCATAAGTACCAACAAATTCGACATTGATACTGATGCGTTTTAGTTTGTTGTTGACTGCTACACCCAAAGAATCATCTGTGATTGGTTCGGCTTTATTAGTAACAGGGGCAAACTTCTGGAGTTTGGCTTTGACTGCGTTGGGGGGAACTTGAGCATTACCAGACTCAATCAACCGATTTAAATCTAACAGCAGAGTATCTAAAGTTTTTTCATTAGCAAACAAACCTAATACTTGAATTTTTTGCTGTTTGGCATCAGCTAAATCTTTTTTTACTTGGTCAATCTGTTTGAGAGTGGCCTTTTTCTGGTCAATTTGCCCTTGCAATTCCCCACTTTTTGCCTGCTGCTGCTGATAGGTATCCCATGCTGGCATGACAAAGTTCAGCACTATAAATAAGGCTCCAGCAAGACCTACTACCCCCGCTATACCTCCAATAATTTGGGGAGTGAAGGCAATACCAAAGACGACTGGATGGGGCGATGCACCTGAGTCAAATTCCTCACCCTGATCTGCAAAATTCAAATCTTCACTCAGCGTCATTTCGGGATGACTCCTGTTTGTTGCATAGTGCGAATTCGAGCTACTAATCCTACCGTGCCTTTTTGTTCTAACTCCCGGACTAAATCGGAAGCAGGAACATCGCTTAAACTCGATTGGATTGTGTATTTAACTATTTGTGGTGGTTTGATGGGAACTTTCGATGTACTCGCAGTTAGCGGTAATGGTGCATCTACTAAGTTTGCACCAGTAATTCTGCTGTCGGAAGCTTTCAAAAATTGAGACTGTTGCAGACTCAATAAGAAATCGTTGACATCGTTAAAAGTCCGCGCGAATCCGGTGATTTCGATCCCACCAGCCGGGTTTGTGGGTGGCTGACCTTCTGCTGCTGGTGTGGGTGGAAGTTGTTTGACGTTTTCTATTTGTACTGTAGCTGGAATGCGATCGCGTAAATCTTGTAACATCGCTGACCAAGGTCGAATTTGGTCAAATACAGTGACTAAACTTTGAGTTTCGCCTTTAACTGCATTCGTTTCTTCCTTGATTTTGTTAACATTTCCTATTTCTGAATCTAATCTAGTGACTTCTTGCTGTAACTGTGCTATGTTCTGCTCTAGTTCGCCGTTTTTCCCTTGCAGTATCCACCAACCAGCCCCAGCAAAAACCGGTAAACACAAACCCAAACCAACCCCTAGAAAAATTGGTTTCGGGTCGCCAACCGAAAGCTTTTTACCAGCTTTTTTGTCACTTTTGTTCTGGTAAATTGGGCGGTCTTTGAGAAAGTTAACATCTAAACTGTACATCCGGTTACACCTCCCGCATTCCCAAGCCAAGTACGATCGCTAAACCAGAACGTTCCAAAGCTGGATATTTTTGTTCATCAACCTGCAAAGACAACCCCCCCACCGGATCTACTTGTGCAGTTGGCAAGCTTAAGCGTTGTGTGAAAAACTCATCTAGCTGTTGCAGTCCGCCACCCGGCCCAGCCAATAAAATCTGCGCGATTTCCAAATTTTCACTTTGATTTAAGTAAAAATCGATAGAACGGCGCAGTTCATCCGTGAGTTCTCCCACAACTCTCATCATCGCCGCCATCCCTGGGTTGATTCCTGTCACCCCAGTTTGACCACCATCCATCGGAGTTGCCGGAATAATCATTTCCCGTAAAAGTTCCATATCCCGTGATATGGGTACACTCATCGCCCTCGCTAAGGCTTCTTGCATTTGATAAGTACCAATTGGCACAGTCCGCGAAAATTGAGGTACTCCGTTCACAATGATGGCTATTTCTGTACTGTCGAACTCAATGTCCACCAGTACCACCGCTTCCTGTGGGCCAAATTGCCGCAGTTGGTCACGGATTGTCCGAATTAGCGCAAAACTGTTAATCTCTAAAACATCGATTTGCAATCCAGCTTGCTCAAAAGTACTTAAATATGTATCAGTAATCTCCTTGCGGGTGGCTACTAATAATACCTGTACTTTTTCGATGCCGTCCTCATCTACAAAGTACCCAAGTTTTTGGTAATCTACATCAGCTTCTTCACGCGGATATGGTAAATACAAGCCAGCTTCATGATTCAACACCATGTCCCGTAATTCTTTGTCATCTAACTCAGCTGGCACTGGAATCAGACGTACGATAGAATCTCGTCCAGGTACACCGGTAGCAACACGAGAAGCCTTGATTTTACTTTCAGCTAATCCTTGCTGAATGATTTGCGCCATTGTCGGGGGGTCAGCAATTTGACCATCTGTCACCACACCTTCGGGAACTGGAACAGATGTAAAAGATTCTAATTTTAAACCTTGGCGCTGCTTGCGTAACTGAACGATATTTACCCGTTCTGATGCAAGTTCGATGCCAACCCCTTTATTAGATTTGCCAAACAGACTATTGAAGCTTTTCACCACAGTTCCGCCGGACTACTAAATAGAAAATTTAATTTGTCAACGCAGTATATTGCGTCTTTACGGGTAATTGATTTAGCCTATAATCTCGTTAATTCTCCATAAGCTTTTCATTTCTATCAAGGGTGAAAATACTGGTAAAATGACTAGACTACAAAAATTCAAGCAACTAACAGCTTGGGCAATAATTGGTTTATTGACTAGTTGGATTGTTAGTTGCAGCACAGGTAACGTTGGCACAAGTCCAAAACCAGGAACGACAGAAGCAGCCAACATTGAGTTTTGGACAATGCAACTCCAACCTCAATTTACTGACTACTTTAAAACTTTAATTTCTGATTTTGAGTCAAAAAATCCCGGTGTAAAAGTTAACTGGGTTGATGTGCCTTGGGCAGCTATGGAGAACAAAATTCTAACAGCTGTCTCCGCAAAAACGCCACCTGATGTTGTTAACCTAAATCCAGATTTTGCCTCCCAACTAGCAGGACGAAATGCTTGGTTAGACTTAGATACAGCAATTCCTCAAGATGTGCGATCGACTTACTTACCAAACATTTGGAAAGCCAGCACACTCAATGGCAAAAGTTTCGGAATTCCCTGGTATCTCACAACAAGGCTAACTATTTATAACACTGATTTGTTAAAACAGGCAGGTATCAGTAAACCACCGACTACCTACGTAGAGTTAGCACAGGTAGCACAACAAATCAAAGATAAAACTGGTAAATATGCCTTTTTTATTACTTTTGTACCGCAAGATTCTGGTGAGGTGATGGAGTCTTTGGTACAAATGGGTGTGACTTTAATTGATGCTGATGGTAAAGCTGCTTTTAATTCACCACAAGGTAAAGCCGCATTTCAATATTGGGTTGATTTGTACAAAAAAGGACTACTACCAAAAGAAGTGTTAACCCAAGGTCATCGTCATGCTATTGATTTATATCAATCGGGTGAAACTGCATTTTTAGCTTCAGGTCCAGAATTTCTCAAAACAATAGCTAATAATGCCCCAAAAATTGCTCAAGCTTCTGCGATTGCACCACAAATTACTGGAGATACAGGTAAGAAAAATGTGGCGGTGATGAATATAATTATTCCTCGCGCCAGCAAACATCCTGAAGCTGCTACTAAGTTTGCTTTATTTGTCACAAACGACGCAAATCAACTATCATTTGCAAAAGCAGCAAATGTTTTACCTTCAACTACTAAAGCATTATCTGATAGTTACTTTAAAGATATGCCAGCTAATGCTTCTACGGTTGAAAAAGCCAGAGTTATTAGCGCAAATCAATTACAACAAGCTGAGATTTTAACTCCAAAGTTAAAGGATTTCAAGAAATTGCAAAAGGCAATTTATGAAAATTTGCAAGCAGCGATGTTAGGTCAAAAAAATGTTGATAAAGCTGTTGAAGATGCTGCACAACAGTGGAATAATCGCTAAATTTTGACAGTGTCCGATTCCCGACTTCTTCAAGAAGTCGGGAATCTTTTTGTTTATCAAAACAGAATTCAGTAGCCAGTACCAGAATTCAGAATTCAATTCTGTGTGACACTTCTCCTGGCGGAGACGCTACGCGAACGGCAAGCTCGGTGCATCGCTGATGGATGAATATAGCATTTCTTATTCTAGTGAAGTACAAGCAAGAATAATTAACCGCAGATGGACGCAGATAAATTTGTACCTCAGCAGACTAGGAAAGGCTATAAATGGGTTTAAAACCGCCCACTAATTGATTCTGACTTCTGAATTCTTCTTCAAGAAGGATTTAATGTTCCTAAAAAGTGTCCGATTAGATAAAGAGAACCACACAAAACGACTAAATTATTTGTATTAGTAAAAGCTGCTGTTAATGCTGATGACACATCTGGATATGTTTGACACAAATTTAGTTCTGGAAAAATATTATTAGCCAGATTTGCTAATTCTTGCGGATTGGCTGAATTGTTATCTGGAACTGGTACTAAATATAATTTATCGTTTGTTTGTAGTAGGGCTTGGAAAATTTCTGTATGGTCTTTTGTGGAGAGCATACCAATTACCCAAGTTACATTTTCGGGATTTAGACTATCTACGTAATTACGTAAGACTTGGGCTGCTGCGGGGTTATGTGCGCCGTCAATTAATAATTTATGGTTGTTCCAAGTTAGCCATTGCATTCTTCCTGGCCATTTGGTGTTTGCCATACCATTGATAATGGCTGATTCCAGAATTTCCCAACCTTGTTGTTGGAGAATTTCTAAGGTTGCTAAAGCTAAAGCTGAGTTAGCTAATTGAATTTGCCCTTGTAATGGTAGAGGGTATTGAATTGAATTTGGAGGATATTGAAGTGATTGATATTCTGCCCAGCTTGGAGAGATTTGCAGTGCTGGTTGGGGTGTAAATATTGGGCATTGTAATTCTGCGGCACGCGATCGCACAACTTTTTCAGCATCGGCTGGCAATGAACCCATGACAACCGGACACCCAGGCTTAATAATTCCGGCTTTTTCTCTAGCAATATCGGCTACTGTGGGGCCTAGTTGTTGCCAATGTTCGCGGCTAATGGAAGTAATCACCGTCACCAAAGGTTCAGAACAAACATTAGTCGCATCTAAACGTCCCCCTAACCCAACTTCTATCACGGCAATATCAACTTGCTGCTGGGCAAAATACAGCCAAGCAGCCGCAGTAATAATTTCAAACTGAGTCGGATATTCATCATCACCAGAAACAGCCGCTTGGACTTTTTGTAAAAGCTGACTTAATTCCTCAGCCGAAATTGCTTGTTCATTGATACAAATTCGTTCTGTCCAATCAATTAAATGGGGCGAAATGTAACGCCCTGTCCGATAACCAGCTGCGGTAAGTACTGAAGAGAGATAAGCACAGACAGAACCTTTCCCATTTGTCCCAGCAACGTGAATGACTGAGATGCGTTCATGAGGGTTGCCCAGGTTTGCCAATAGTTTGACAATCCGCGACAGTCCCAGATTTACACCAAAATGTTGCAAAGGTTGAAGTACAGAATCGATATTCACTGGAAGGGGAGTGGGGAGTGGTGGAAGGGGAGTGGGGAGTGGGGAGTGGGGAGTGGGGAAGTAAGGGGGCAGAGGAGTTTAACTAATGACAAATGACAAATGACCATTGACAAAACCGACTGCCCAGATTTCCTAGAAACAGTCGGTTGTAAGGTGATAATGTAAATTTATGTTTATGCTTCTCTATTCAAAAAGTTTTGCACTTGTCTCAAAGCTGCTGCACCGATGTTAAAAACAGCCCAGCCAGCAGCAACAGCAATAGGCGCTAAAACGATCGCTACACGAAAATCGATATCCATAATTTAGAACCCCTCTGTTAAGTAGAAATTAAAGTTTTATCAACTCTTCTCATCTTTATTTTTAGCCCAAGTGGGCATTTTTTCCAACTAGGTATGTAAAGAAAGATTACAGTGGGGTCAAGAACCATTTGTTCATCTTCCTTGTCTCCCTTGTCTCCCTTGTCTTCCTCTCTCCTTCACCCAGCCTCAAAACCCAAATCACTGCCTTTGCCCGCATGAACCAAGGCTAACTTTTTGTAACGTTCAGCATGTTCTATAAGTTCGGCGGCTTCGGTGGCGCTGATTTGACGCAACACTTTGCCAGGAACGCCGACAACTAAAGATAAAGGCGGTACATCTTTTGTCACAACTGCGCCTGCGCCGATAATACTGCCAGCGCCTACTCTGACTCCATCTAAGACTACTGCCCCAATGCCAATTAAACAGCCGCGCTCAATATGGGCAGAATGTATCACAGCGCGATGTCCGACAGTCACATGATCTTCTAAAATAGTGGGCAACCCAGGATCACCGTGCAGAATGGCTCCATCTTGGATATTGGTGCATTCACCAATCTCAATCCGCTCTACATCTGCCCTGACTACTGCTCCATACCAAATACTGGCTCCGGCTTGGATTGTTACAGCACCAATCACCACAGCGTTGTCTGCAACGAAGGCTGCTGGAGAAAAATCAGGAGATGGCCAGTAAGAAGCGGTAGACACGATAGAATAGGAATATGGTACCCAGGAACACTGGAGAAACTCCAACCTTTGAGAAGCTGGTTCAAAACCAGAATATCATGTTGTTAAACCTCTACACTGAGGAAAACACAGTTTACAATTGTTCTACACTGCAAATACGTTTCCGTGCAGTTACGAACAATTAACTTAAAGTGGAGGAGCCGAAGTGTAAAATCGAACCTAATGGTGCTAGTGAAGAAGAAATTATGTTTGTACGCACTTCATGATGAATCCAGGTTTGCAGTACCCAATATTTGGTCACGAAATTCAGTGTCCCCACTGTCGGCAGACTATTCCGGCTTTGACACTTACAGATACCTATCTTTGTCCTCGTCATGGCGCATTTGAGGCCAACCCTAAGACTGAGGAGTTAATTCATCTACAGTCAGGTCGTCATTGGCGCAGATGGAATGGGGAATGGTATAGACAACACACTCATCCTGATGGGATACGGTTTGAAATTCACGAGGCTTTAGACAAACTGTATACCCAAGGCTACCGAGCAACAAAGGTAATTATTGCCAGACGTTATCAGGAATTGATGAGTGGTTATTTAGAACGCAGTACCCCTTGGCGTTCTGGACAGCCAGAGACGACATCGGCGCGACTTTATGGTTTACCAGTAGAATTTAGTCCCGATTCCTCAGAAGAACCCTCCTGGGAAGTGATTAATTTCGACTTGGAAAAAGAGCCGGGAGTGCCTGTGCGCTATCCTTATTTCAGGTTGTTTGAGTAAATGTCATTGGTCATTGGTCATTAGTCATTTGTATTTACCAGTGACTAATGACTATTGACTAAGGACGAATGACGAATTATGCACCACGCCTCTATCCGCACTGCGAATATTCATCGCGCGATCGCATTTTATGAATTGTTGGGGTTTAGCGTATGTGAACGCTTTACTACAGGCTATACTCTGGCTTGTTGGATGGAAGGCTTGGGTGGACGCATTGAACTGATTCAAATTCCCCAGCCAAAACCTGCGCCTGATGCGTTTGATGATGAGCATTATGTGGGATATTATCATTTGTCCTTTGATTTAACAGCAGTCACACCAGATTTACCTAGCTGGTTAATCAACTTAAAAACCAGCTTTGCATTAGCAGCACAAAACCAGCCAGAACAATTATCACCCCTAAAAATCCTGTTAGAACCTACACAACAGCAAATAGGCGATCGCATCTGGGAAGTTGCCTTTATTGCAGACAGTGATGGTTTACCTTTAGAATTTATTCGGGCTTTAACTAAACTCGGTTAAATCAGCTTATCTCTTTATATACTTTTTGTTATTGGTCTAATCTTTCCTTGGTAGTGTCGCTGATTTCAGTAATCTCCAAGAAATAATAGACTGTTATTCATGGCGTTTATAAATGTGTATTTTAATTTAATAAACACATCTACCAAAAAATGGCTCCGTTTTTTATAGGGTATAGATATCGTTGGTCATTTTTATTTTTAAGTCTGTGGATAATCACAGTATTTTGTTTAAGTGATCAACCTGCTGACAGCAAGTATACGGCTAAAATCAAATCTAACAATATTCAAACACAATTGATTGCAACTCATATAAATAACTCAAAAATTACCGCCAATGTCCGTAAAACAGTATTAGAAAATGGTCTAACTGTTTTAACAAAAGAAGTGCATACTGCACCAGTTGTTAGTGTACAAATTTGGTACAAAGTTGGTTCACGCTATGAAGCACCAGGAACAAACGGGATTGCACATCAACTTGAACACATGATGTTCAAAGGTACAAAAAATCGTCCCGTGCAGTTTGCGAGATTATTTAGTGCTTTAGGTAGCGATTCCAACGCTTTTACAAGTTATGAACAAACAGCTTACTATGGCACTGTAGAACGAGAGAAACTCAAAGCACTGCTAGTTTTAGAAGCAGATAGAATGCAAAATTCTCTGATTGAACCAGAGCAACTAGCAACGGAAAAACGAGTAGTAATTTCAGAACTACAAGGTTACGAAAATAGTGCTGAATATCGCCTCAACCGTGCTGTTATGCAAGCTTTGTTTCCTAATCATGCTTATGGATTACCTGTGGGTGGTAACAAAGCAGATGTTGAGAAATTTCAAGTTGAGCAAGTCAAGGAATATTATCGTAAATTTTACACTCCTGATAATGCTGTATTAGTAATTGTGGGAGATTTTCAAACGAGTAAAACTCTAGAAACTGTTAAAGAAATATTTGGGAAATTGCCGAGGAGGCAGGAGGCAGGGGGAGAATCTTTTACTCAGCACTCAGCACTCCCCACTCCCCACTCCCCACTCCCCACTCCCCTAATCCTACGAGAACAGGGAGCAGCAGCGATGCTGCAAGTGGTTTATCCACTACCGAATTTGCATCACCCAGATATTCCGGCTTTGGAAGTGATGGATTATATTTTGACAGAGGGGAGGAACTCACGACTTTATCAGGCTTTGGTGGAATCTGGTTTAGCCAGTGAAGTGACTGCTTCTGTTTCTAGCTTGCAAGAGGCTGGCTGGTATGAGTTGTTAGTGACAGCAGATGATCATCAAGATTTGAAGAAAATTGAAACAGTACTCAATCGGGCGATCGCTAATTTAGTAAAAAAAGGCGTGAAGCCGGAAGAATTAACCAGGGCAAAAATGCAGTTAGAAGCTGGGGTGATTTTGAGTAATCGGGATATCACCAGCCAAGCAATGCAATTAGCTAACGATGAAATAACTGCTGGTGACTATCGTTATACTGACCGTTATTTAGCGGCTGTTAGTCAAGTCACAGAAGTGGATATTGTCAATGTAGCCAAAAAATATCTCCAACCAGAAACTCGTGTTGTTGGATTATTTCAGCCGACTGAACAAAATGTAACGGAAACGGGTAAAAAATTAAACTTAAATCAAACTACAGAAAATTTATCTGCTGCTGCTACACCTTTGGCTGTGTCAGAAATAGATAAATATTTACCCCCCCTCGAAGAAACAACAGATGTTGTGAAAAAAGTCTCCCACAACACAAGTCAAAAAAATTCTCACCTGACGTTACCAGAGCAATTTAGTTTAGCTAATGGTTTAAAAGTATTACTATTACCTGATAAAAGTACACCCACTGTAACTTTAAACGGTCACATCAAAGCTGGAAAAGAATTTGATGCAGAACATCAAGCAGGATTAGCATCTTTGGTGGCTGATAACTTAATGAGTGGGACAAAAAGCAAAAATGCTTTAAATCTGGCGAAGGCTTTAGAAGAAAGAGGCGCATCGTTGGATTTTACTGCTTATCGTGAAGGTGTGCGAATTGAAGGCGATGGTTTAGCAGTAGACTTACCAATTCTGATTGAGACTTTAGGAGATGCGGTGAAAAACAGTACATTTCCGAAAAAAGAATTGGAATTAAATCGCCAGCAAGCTTTAACTGACTTGAAACAAGAATTGGATGATCCAGCAGAAGTCGCAAAAAGAATTTTTGTCCAATCTCTTTATCCGAAACAACATCCTTTACATAGTTTTCCCACAGAAAAGAGTCTGAAACAAATTAAGCGTGAGGATGTAATTGCGTTTAAAGCTAAATATTATCGTCCAGATACAACGGTGCTGGTAATAGTAGGAGATTTTGAACCAACTCAAGTGCGATCGCTCATCGAAAAATCATTAGGCGATTGGCAAGTGAGTGGTCAACCACCAACAATCCAATATCCAAATGTAAAATTACCAGATAATCTCTTACGTGTAAACCCGGTGATGGCAGGGAAAGCGCAAGCTATTACTTTTATGGGTAACACAGGTATTAACCGCCAAGACCCACGCTATTACCCAGCTTTAGTCTTAAATCAAATTTTGGGAGGCGATACATTATCTAGTTATTTAGGTGCAGAAGTACGCGATCGCCAAGGTTTGACTTATGGTATATATAGTTACTTGCAAGCGCAAAAAAATGCTGGGACATTTTGGATAGAAATGCAAACTAGTCCTGAAGATAGTCACAAAGCGATCGCGAGTACCCGCAAACTTTTACAAGCAATTCATCAGCAAGGTGTCACAGCCAATGATGTAGAAACAGCTAAAAACACCTTAATTAGTAACTACAAAATTTCCCTCGCTGACCCTGAAGAATTAGCACATACAATGCTGATGAATCAGGTGTATGGAATGGACATCACAGAAATAAATTCCTTCGCTGATAAAATCAAACAAGTTTCTCTTGCTCAAGTCAATCAAGCTGCTCGTGAGTTACTCCACCCAGATAAAATTGTAGTGGTGACCGCAGGCCCGGCTGTAATTGCAGATAAAAATCATGAATGATTTGAGAGGCTAGTACAACAAGGCAAAAGTAAAAAGGCAAAAGTAAAAAGAAAGAATATTCATACCAAAAGCCCAACCTGTACTAGGGTGTAGAGGCTAGATGAGAGTAATTGATAATTTTATACAGGGGTCAAAAAACTAATGAAAAAATTTTTAGTAACAACAATCAGACTTCAGAGTTTATACTTCATACTTCAATTCTATTTGTTACTTAGCCTGAGTTTTGTTAATTTTACGCCATCAGCTATTGCAGCAAATCTTCCTAGTGATTTGCTCAAGCAACCAGCTACAGAAATTACAGTTAGCTTGGGTAATGCGGCTAATGAACTCAAATTTGAACCCAATCATTTCGAGTTTATTGCAGGTAAACGCTATCTACTGCAACTCAAAAATCCCAGCCAATTAAAGCATTATTTCACTGCTAAAGATTTTGCTGATGGTATTTGGACGCAAAAAGTAGAAGCGGGAAAAGTAGAAATTAAAGGGGCTATTCACGAACTAGAACTAAAACCTAGTGCTGAGGCTGAATGGGTTTTTGTCCCTTTAAAAAGCGGCAAATATAACTTACGCTGTACTATCCCAGGACACACAGAAGCGGGAATGACTGGAGAAATCATCATCAGTAATTCATAATTACTAGTACTTACGCAAAAACACTCTCGAATCCTCTTAACTTCGTGTCCTTTGCGCCCTTTGCGGTTCGTTTTTTCATGATTCTGCGTAAGTCCTGATTACTTTTGGCAAATTAGTTGTTTTGTCTTAAAATTTATCCGCGTTTATCTGCGGTTAATGATTTTTCTGGCTACCTCTAATCCCCCAAGCACAGACACTAACAAACTTTCAAACCTATTACCTGCTATAACTTAAATATAGATATAGTTTCTCAATTATTCTATAAAAAGCACGGAATCCGTAGCGACAAAGCATCAGCAATTATTATCAGCACATGAACATATTTAGCAACTTGCTTTCTCAACCAGTTAAAGTCACACCGTCACCAAAACAGCGTCGGGGAATTGAAATCAAATCGCCGCGTGAAGTGGAAATTATGCGGCAATCTGCGAAAATTGTCGCAACGGTGTTGAAAGAAATTTCTGAATTGGTCAAACCAGGAATGACAACAGCCGACTTGGATGCTTACGCGGAAAAACGCATCCGGGAAATGGACGCAACACCGAGTTTCAAAGGATACCACGGTTTTAAAGGCTCTATTTGTGCCAGTATCAACAATGAAGTAGTACATGGTATTCCTAGTCCTAAAAAAGTTATTCGTACTGGGGATGTATTAAAAGTAGATACGGGTGCTTATTACCAAGGTTTTCACGGCGATTCTTGCATTACAATTGCTGTGGAGGAAGTCACTCCAGAAGCCGCTAGACTGATTCGTGTAGCTGAGGAAGCTTTATACAAAGGTATAGAACAAGTGAAAGCAGGTGCATATCTGCTTGACTTAGCTGGAGCTATAGAAGACCATGTAAAAGCCAATGGTTACAGTGTGGTAGAAGAATTCACTGGACATGGTGTTGGTCGGAATTTGCACGAAGAACCATCAGTATTTAACTTCCGCACCAGAGAAATGCCAAATGTAAAATTGCGTGCGGGAATGACTTTGGCAATTGAACCAATTTTAAATGCAGGTTCTAAACATACACGCACATTAGCTGACCGTTGGACTGCGGTAACGGTAGATAATTCTCTATCGGCACAGTTTGAGCATACGGTGTTGGTGACGGAAACTGGTTATGAAATTTTGACCGATCGCACTAAAGTATAGCAGGTGATAGGTAAGCCGTTTATATTGCCTGATATTCTGATTTTCGTGGCGATCGCAATTCATCCCAACAACACAGTTGATAAGTTAACGTTGGGATGAATTTTTGCTTTTGAAGTTAGTTCAATATCTGGAAAATTCATCCTAGAGAGACTGAACACAGAGACCAGAAATGAGTTCAATCAAGAAGTAGGTAAGACTAGCATTGGCGAACATGACCACCATTGAATTTCAAAATCTAGCGAATCAACAGCGATCGCCTCAAACTATTCTGCCAAACTTAGGCTTAGTTTGTATTACAATTTCTCAAAAAGTCCGCTTTAAAACAATCACACGCACACGCTATTTAAAACTATCCCTAAAAGAACGAGAAAGTATCTTGCGAGAGCTTTATCAACATAACTTACAGCGATTGCATGATGCTTTGACTTTTTGTGAACAGAATGAAATTCGCCTTTATCGTATGACTTCTAATTTATTTCCGATGAATGATTTAGAAGACAAAATTGGCGAAAATCTCTTAGAAGAAATGGCTGATGAGTTGGGCAAAATTGGTCAACGTGCAGTCGCCCTTGGTATCAGAATGGTATTACATCCTGATCAATTTGTGGTGCTGAGTTCCGATTCACCAGAAATTATACAAACCAGTATTAATATCTTAGCCAGACACGCGCGGGACTTAGATTTACTGGGTTTACCTCGTTCGCCTTGGTCGTTGATGAACATTCATGGCGGTAAATCGCAACGCGCCGAAAAGTTGATACAAGTGATTTCAGAATTACCAGAAGCGATTAAAAGTCGCTTAACTTTAGAAAACGACGAATACGCCTATAGTGCCAGTGAAATTTTAGCAGTGTGCCAAGCCGCGAAAATTCCCTTGGTGTTTGACGCGCATCACCATATTTGCCACGAAAATTTAGACAGCTACAATGAGCCGAGTGTGGCTACTATGCTTGAGGCGGCTAGGGAAACTTGGACAAATCCAGATTGGCAATTAGTTCATATTTCCAACGGTGAAACAGCCTTTAAGGATAGAAAACACAGTGATTTTATTCATGCTATGCCTGATATTTATTATCAAGTACCGTGGATAGAAGTGGAAGCCAAACGCAAAGAAGAAGCGATCGCCCATTTGCGTAGTTGGTGGCTTGTGGGACAATAATATTTTTGTTGAGAAAATTTTGCCCTACCTTGCCTTGGCATGGAATAATTAAGAGACTATGGCGATCGCAATCGATTTTGGTACTAACAACACAGTCATTGCCCGTTGGAATCCCGTCACCCAACAGGCGGAGACTTTGAGTTTACCTGGTTTATCAATTCAACAAAGTCTCAATCCTCCACTCATTCCCAGCTTGGTATATGTGGAAGACGCAGCCCAGAGTAAAGTTTTAGTAGGGCAGCAAGTACGCGATCGCGGTTTGGATCTCAAAGGCGAATCTCGATTTTTCCGTAGTTTTAAGCGCGGTATCGGCGCAGAAATTCAAGGCTTTTTACCGGAATTAGACGGACAAGCAGTCACCTTTGAGCAAGTTGGACAATGGTTTCTCAATCAAGTAATTGAAAAACTAGCACCCTTAGAAGGTGGCTTAGACTCTCTGATATTAACCGTCCCCGTCGATAGTTTTGAAGCCTACCGCCACTGGTTAGGTCAAGTTTGTCAAAGCCTCCCAGTCGAACAGGTGCGGATGTTGGATGAACCCACAGCCGCCGCCTTGGGTTATGGTTTGGCTGATCAAGAAAATCTTTTGGTGATTGACTTTGGTGGCGGTACTTTAGATTTATCTTTAGTTAAGTTAGATAAAGGCGCACAAGGTAATACTAAACCCATCGGATTTTTGCTGAAGTGGGGGAACAAATCGTTAGCAGAAGATTCCAAGCAAAAAGTCAAAATGGCGCGTGTGTTGGCAAAAGCTGGACAAAATTTAGGTGGAACAGATATTGATAATTGGTTAGTTGATTACTTTGCCAAAACTCAAGATTTGGCGGTGAGTCCATTAACAACGAGATTAGCCGAAAAAGTCAAGATTCAGCTATCAACTCAAAACCAAGCTAGTGAAGTTTATTTTGATGATGAAACATTTGAAAGTTACGAATTAAATTTAGACAGGGATAATTTAGATAATATCCTCAAAGAACAGGGATTTTTTGAGCGACTAGATGAGTCAATGACAAATCTGTTGCAACAAGCACGCCGCCAGGGAATTGAACTTGCAGATATTAATGCTGTGTTGTTAGTTGGGGGAACAGTGCAACTACCAGCAGTGCAGACATGGGTAAAACAGTATTTTGCGCCAGAAAAAATTCGCTGTGAACGTCCGTTTGAAGCGATCGCCCAAGGTGCATTACAGTTATCTCAAGGCGTGGAAATCAAAGACTTTCTCTACCACAGTTACGGGATTCGTTATTGGGATCGACGTAACCAACGCCACAGTTGGCATCCGATTATTAAATCAGGGCAAGCTTACCCGATGAATCAAGCTGTAGAGTTATTTTTAGGCGCATCTGTGGAGAATCAACCCAGCATTGAGTTAATTATTGGGGAATTAGGCGCAGACACAGGCAACACCGAAGTTTATTTTGATGGCGATCGCTTAATTACCCGCCGTCTCGATAGCGGTGAAACCACCGTCAAACCGTTGAATGATAGCGCAGGCGCAAGAACCATTGCTCAACTCACACCGCCAGGGTATCCGGGGAGCGATCGAGTAAAAATCCTCTTTCAAGTTGATGAACAACGGTTTTTACGCATCACCGTTGAGGATTTGTTGACGAATGACACCTTGTTAGAAAATGAGCTTGTGGCAAAGTTGAGTTAAAGTAATAAGGCATTGTTTGTTCTACCGCATAAAGATTTTATAGTGCAATACGGTTCAGTTAAGAAAATAAATTAACTGCTACACATAAAACAGAACTATTTTTTGGAGGGGGTTTGGGGGACGCAACCGTCTCCCAATCGGGGGTTTGGGGGAGAATCCCCCAAGTCTTGGTTCTTCTGAAATCGATAAGCTGACAACGTTAACTGAACCGTATTGTTTTATAGTGAATTTGAGGGTAAACATTGACCTATTCCTTTCTCTATCAATTGAGCTTACACCCCATACCCTTTCACCCATACACCCAATCTCCACAGACAATCTGTGTACGTAAATCCTGTTGATATTAAAGCCAATTGCCTACTAAGACAAAACCTGACCAAAAATAAGGACGATTCTCTTTTTTTAATAAAGCTAATTGAGCCTGCTGGAGTGCTTTAGCTCTGCTTGTTCCTTTCTTTAATTCTTGATAAAAATAATTCATGATTTCACTAGTAGAAAAATCATCGATTGACCATAGACTTGCTAAAGTGCTTTCTGCTCCTATTTTAACGGTGATTCCAGCTAATCCTAACGTTGCTTGGCGATCGCCTGTAGCAGTTTCGCAGGAGCTTAAAACTAGCAACTCAATAGAATTAGAGCCATTGAAACTACTTGGTTGCAGTAGGTCAACTAAATCTTCTATCTTGAGTAGTTTATCCCAAGTGAGAATAAAGGTTTGATCAGGGTTAGAACTAAATTGACTGTGGGTGGCTAGATGAACTACAGAAAAATCTGATGATCGCAGTTTGTTTTCTATGTTGATTCTCGTAAACTTATTATTGAGAAGACTTTCACTTTGGGGTATTTTTGTCTGGATATTCTCTAATTCTTTCTTAACATTAGTTAGAGGAGAAAATTCTTGACCTGCAATAGAGCGTTTTTCGCTAACTCCTGCTGCTAAGACTTTCATTGACGAATTGCGTAGAGGTTTAGCCTCAAAAAGTTGTAGAGTAGGTGCTATGGCGATCGCATACTTTTCGATTAGATATTTTTGTTGTTCTTTATCATATAAAACTGACATAGGAATACTACGCAGATTACCATCTAAGACAAAGACCAAAGTTTCTATGCTGTTAGATTTTAAATCGGCTTCTAGAGGACGAATTAACCAATCATAAACTTGTTGAGATAAAATTTTTACTTGAAACGCTTTAGTTACATTAGGCAAATATTTTTGTAAATTATTGAGAGTTGTTTCTACATTTTCCTTGGATATGGAAGTTGCATAATATCGCAGTTCTTGTTGTTGGGGAAATTTTAAAATAATCGCTAATTTATTTTCTAGAATAATAGGATAAATAACGGCTGCTTTGGTATCGCTTTTTTCGATAATTTGATCAATTTCAATTCGAGGTTTTAAACAAGGCTCTTGCAAAAAGTTTTCTATTTCGGCTAACTGTAATGACTCTATTGTATTTCGGGCTTGCTTGAGATTATTATTTGCGTTTAACTCAGAAGCCTCTTGATTTAATAAGAGTAAATTAACCAGTTGACGATACACTGGCTCAACTTTTTCCCGAAAAGAAAACTGTAACTGAGAGTTGATAGCAGCCAGATCAAGCCGCAGAGATTTTAATGTCTCAATAGCTGCATTATAAGCAGCGATCGCCTCTTGAATATTCCCCTGCTCTCTGAGAATATATCCGAGTTGCCATTGCCACTGATAGGACATATCATTAGCCGAAATTGTTTGCGCTTGTATAAGTGCTTTTTGCGTCAGGGCTAAAGCTTCTGAGTATTGCTGGTTCTGTTCATAAAGCCAAGCCAGATAGCCAATAGCATAAGATTCAGCACGCTGATTACCCAGGCTTTTTGCTTGTCGCCAAGCTATGATCAACTGTTGAGCAATATCTTTCACATCAACAGTTTTGATAGGGGAGAATTGATTAAAACAAATTAAACTTTGAGCAAAATTAATGTGGTTAAAAACTGTAGCTTGCTCAATAGGTAATTCCTCTAGCTGTGACTCAATTTGTGGAACTAAATTTTGTGCTATTGTTAGCTGATTAATTTTTAGCAGCAGACTCAGATAATTGAGTTGTGCTTGCGTCCAAATTTGGCTAGATATGGATTTAGCTGCGGCTTTTTGATATAGCGAATTAGCTTGCTGATAAAATAAAATTTCAGCCTCATCCTTAGCTTGCTCTTCACAACTTAAAGGACTAGAGTTTTGTTGATTAATTCTGCCTCTTTGAATTTGTGTTCTTTCTCCTAAAGTTCGTTGAGCATTGCCTAAACTCAACAAGGCTGAACTTTCTAACGTTGGTGATGATAAATTTTGAGCAACTTGTAAACTGATGTTTAATACTTTGATTGACAAATCTGGGCGATTGAGTTTTTGCAACACATCGCCTAAACTCTTCAAACCATTGGCTGTACTCAGAGAATTTTTTCTCGATGCAAGGGTTGACAACCATGAATTGCTTTGTGAACTGTTACGCTCTTGGGCTAATTTCCGGCAATCAGGCTGGTTAATGTCAAAAGCTTGTAATATTTGATTGCAGGCTTTGAGATCCATCCCGTTAGCTTGCAGAGCTTCGGCAACATTAATTAAATTTCGCAGTTTACCTTCTTCATTACCTGCTTTTTGGTAAATATGAGCCGCCTGCTGCCAAACGTTTGCTGCTGCGTCAAATTGTCCAGCTTCGTAAAGGACTTTTCCTTCAAATTCTAATTTTTCCGCGTTGATTGCAGGTGTTGTTGCAATTGCCAGATCAGATAATAGACCTGAAACATTGATAAATAAAATTATCCCTAACAAAAAAAAGATAACTATTTTTAGTCGCTGGGAAAATCTGTAGCGCCAATTAGTTTTTCTCAGAACCATAGCATTTATTAGCAATATGCGGCTTGGGGATAAAGTTCAACGTCACTTGTCCTTGGTGATCAAAAGTCCAACTATTGGCTTCAAAAATGGGAGTAATATTTAAGTGTTTGTTTGGTGTGGTAGTGGTGAGAGTATTTTCAGAAACAGCGATCGCAGGAACACGTAAAGCATGATTAGGTTGTGGTGGTATACCTCCTCGTCCTGTAATGATAAATTGGCTTTGGGATTGCCTACTAGCCACGGTTGATGCTGCACACCCTTGAGTAATCAGCCTGCTAACATCGACCACATTTGTGGGTAAAGCCGCTAACTCATTGCTGATATCTGCATTTGGAGTATTAATAATAATTTCACCGTTGAGTAGGGGGTTTTGTTGGGAAAAGGCAGTGATATCGCTGCGCTTAGTTAATGTTTCACTTGTTTCGATGCCAAAAATTCCCTGTGCATTAATCCGAATCAAGCCACCTTTACCTGAAAAAGCATTGGCAGTAATATCGCTATTTTCATCGGGAACAGCGACTAAAAATTTGGTGTTAATGTCAATATTGCCGCCATTACCGCCTGTTTCTTGCAGTCCGGCGGTGGTGGAAATGCTGCTATTGTCTCTGAGCAGCAGTAAATCTCCTATCTGCAATTGAATATTACCACCTTCGCTGCTGAATGTATCAGCCAATAACCGCGATCGCCCTTGCAGAGTCAGATAATTAGTTGTAATTTTTAAATCCCCTACATTCGCCTGTCCATTTTTTCTCGGAGCAGTATTAGCAACAGACACACTAGCACCATTAGTTAATGTTATCTGATGAGTATTAATTACAATTGAGCCAGAATTACCTGTGGCAATTGGTGGCAGTCCTAAAATAGCTTGTAGAAAATCAGGCGGAGTCACAATATCAGAGCTAATTCGACTATTGAGAAATGTTGTACCGACAGGACTAAAATCGAAAGTACTGGAATTAATAATTTCAACAGATTCTTTGGCATTAATTGTGATGTCACCTGCATTACCGCTAGAATATCCACTAGAGAGAATTGCACCGCCGTTTTTGAGTTGAAGGATAGGGGTATTAACAAGAATTTGTCCTCCGTTACCTTCTCCAAAAGAGTTGGAAACAATTGCACTATTAGAAATTGCCGCATTAGAATTACCCTGAATATTAATTAATTTATTGGCATTGATAATCAGATGACTGGCATTTCCTTTACCTAATGTGGAATTTGTAATCTGTGCGCCATCTCGAATTTCTAAAATATTAGTTGATACTGTCAATTTTCCTGATGAGCCAGTGTTAAAGG
This sequence comes from Nostoc sp. FACHB-190, assembly GCF_014696905.1. Taxonomy (NCBI): domain Bacteria; kingdom Bacillati; phylum Cyanobacteriota; class Cyanophyceae; order Nostocales; family Nostocaceae; genus Nostoc; species Nostoc sp. FACHB-190. The sequence goes on along the minus strand of NZ_JACJQW010000010.1, from coordinate 163,107 downwards.
TTGCCGTTGTAATTGCACTCAAATCAGTAGCATCAACAGCAGAACTGCCCCTCATACCAATAAAATCATTAGCTTGAATATTAATATCCCCACTGTCTGCTGCACTAAAGGTTTGGGCAACAATCGTACCTCCATCATGTAGTAACAAACGAGGTACAGAAATGTTAATATTCCCTCCTCTGCCATTACCTAATGATTGAGTAGCAATCCGACTGGAAACTGCTGGATTTGTACCACTGATCACTAATGACTGAGTTCCAATGACTTGTATATCCCCACTGATTTGTTCACCCAGGGATTGTCCCACAATCATTGAGCCATCTTGTAAAGTGATGTTTCTACCCCTTAACTGAACTGTACCTGACTTCATTCCACTAACATCTACTAGTGCCGCAGATTGCAGGTGAATATTTCCAAATTGGGTATTAGGTGTTGTATTAACGGTTGAGAATTTATTCCCTTGTCCCAGAATCCATTCACCATTACTCAAAGCTGTTAAATCAATTTGACCAGAGTCAGCAATGAGTAAACCGCCATCAAGGCTGATGTTTCCTGCTACTAAAGCTAAAGTCCGACCAGGAGCAACTTGTAAACCTGTATGTTTCGCTGCTCGTCTATTGAGTAAAGATAAACCAACTCTGGTGATATTGTGACCCGAACCTTGCACTTGAATCGCACCTGAATTAGCTCCAATTTGTAGTCCAATTGGTATACTAACTGTTAGCAGAGGCTCGGTAGGTTCTTTGGTACTAAATTGCGAACCATCGGCGAATTTTATACTCGATGCTGTCGAAGCGATAAAGGAACCATTAATATTAATCTGTGCATTACCTCCGAAAATAATGCCACTAGGATTTATTAAGAATAAATTGACGGGATTTTGGTGATTGATGCTCTGAATCAAGCCATCGATATGAGAAATACTACCGCCAGTCACACGACTGAAAATTGTTGATATATTGGGTGTATTTCCTAAATCAAAGGTAGCAGATCCACCTGTAGGAATGGAAAACTGACTAAAACTGTGGAATAAATTGTTATTTACCACAGTGCCGTTTTCAATGATGAAATTTTGAGCATTGGCAGAATTGACAGTTGTATTGAGTGTACCATCAGAAACAACCTGTGCTTTAACGCAGCTAGACCAGAAAAGCATTGTTTCTAAGATCAGCAGCAAACCATTTACTGAACCTAAAAAAACCAAGGTTGATTTCATTACTCAATCGCCATATTTTTTAATAAAGATGATTAATAAAATTAGAAATAAAGCTGGCTGCATCTTCTAGGAATTATTTTGACATTTACCACCATTTATTCTCCAAGTAGAAGTGTGAGCAGTGGGACTGAAACTCAACGTCACTTGTCCTTGGTGATCAAAAGTCCAACTATTGGCTTCAAAAATGGGAGTAATATTTAAGTGTTTGTTTGGTGTGTTAGTGGTGAGAGTATTTTCAGAAACAGCGATCGCGGGAACACGTAAAGCATGATTAGGTTGTGGTGGTATACCTCCTCGTCCTGTAATGATAAATTGGCTTGGGGATTGACTGTTAGCCACGGTTGATGCTGCACACCCTTGAGCAATCAGCCTGCTAACATCGACCACATTTGTGGGTAAAGCCGCTAACTCATTGCTGATATCTGCATTTGGAGTATTAATAATAATTTCACCGTTGAGTAGGGGGTTTTGTTGGGAAAAGGCAGTGATATCGCTGCGCTTAGTTAGGGTTTCACTTGTTTCGATGCCAAAAATTCCCTGTGCATTAATCCGAATCAAGCCACCTTTACCTGAAAAAGCATTGGCGGTAATATCGCTATTTTCATTGGGAACAGCGACTAAAAATTTGGTGTTAATGTCAATATTGCCGCCATTACCGCCTGTTTCTTGCAGTCCGGCGGTGGTGGAAATGCTGCTATTGTCTCTGAGCAGCAGTAAGTCTCCTATCTGCAATTGAATATTACCACCTTCGCTGCTGAATGTATCTGCCAATAACCGCGATCGCCCTTGCAGAGTCAGAGAGTTAGTTTTGATGCTCAAATCACCTGCATCACTTTGGCTTCGGCTATTCACAGAAATTTCGGCATCATTACTCAAATTGACAACCTCAGATGTCTCTATTTGAATATTTCCACCTTTTCCTTGCCCTAATGTACTCGCACTCAGGTTAGCTCCCTGGTTTAAATTTAGTGAATGTGCTTTTAGATCAATATTGCCACCATCTCCAATTGCTGTGTTTTCTGCTTTAGAGGTGATTTCACTAGAAAAGCCATTTGTGCCTTTACCATCAAGGTTAACGGCATCTTTCACATCTATAACAATGTTTCCGGCATTCCCCTTTCCAAAAGTATTGGTACTCAAAAAACTACCATTGAATAGATTCAGGGAGCCTGCTTTGATTTTAATATCTCCACCATCTCCAATCGCTGTCTCTTGTACTTGAGTAATAATTGTAGTATTAATAATACCGTTTCGGCTTTCACCATCCAGGTTAACAGCACCTTTCACATCTATAAAAATGCTACCAGCATTCCCATTTCCAAAGGCAACATTACTTAAAGCAGTTCCTTGGGAGAGAGTTAGGGAATCTGCTGTGATCTTAATATCTCCACCATCTCCAATTGCCGACCATCCTACCTGAGAGCCAATTACGCTAGGATCGCCATTGGTGCTTTCACCATCAAGTTTAACACTACCTTTCACATCGATAGTAATGCTACCACCATTTCCCACTCCAAAGGTACTATTACTAAACAAAGTGCCATTTAAGAGAGTTAGGGAGTCTGCTGTAATCTTAATATCCCCACCATTGCCAATTGCTGTTTCTTCTGCGTTACTAACAATTGCACTAGGAATACCATCATTGCTTTCACCATCTAGGTTAACAGCACCTTTCACATCGATGGTAATGCTACCACCATTCCCCATTCCAAAGGTGCTATTACTCACAAAAGCGCCATTTGAAAGATTTAGGGAGTCTGCTGTGATCTCAATATTGCCACCGTTGCCAATTGCCGAGCTAACTACTTGAGATATAATTTTACTAGCAGTACCATTTGTAGTTTCACCATCCAGGTTAACAGCACCTCTGACATCTATAGTAATTCTGCCAGCATTCCCCTTACCGAAGGTACTACTAGTCAACAAACCACCACCCGTCAGATTGAGTGAGTCTGCTGTGATCTGAATATCGCCACTATTTCCAATTGCTGACTCTCTTACTTGAGATACAATTCTACTGGGATCGCCATTTTTGTCTTCACCATCGAGGGTAACAGCACCTTTGACATCTATAAAAATGCCGCCAGAACTTCCTTCTCCAAAGGTAGAGGTAATTAAATCACTGCCATTAGTTAAATTGACTGAATCTGCCTGAATATTAATATTGCCACTATTCCCTGTCGCATTCACACCGACTTGGTTGATTATACGACTAGATTGACTCAACGATATGGCTTGTGTGGCGTTTAAAGTAATATCTCCTGCTCTTATTACTGGTGTTCCTAAATTTGTGGTCATACCTGCATTCAGAGAACTGCCTTCACTTATATCAATATTTCTACCACTCAGAGCGATCGCACCACCACCATCACCTGCTACATTCACAATAGCCCCATTCCTCAGTGAGATATCACCCCGTACCAGTTCTTGTGGCAATGTCAAAGCCAGATTTTTACCATCAATACTTAACCCGACTTCCCCAACACTGGCTACACTAGCTAACTCCACCCGTCCACCCAAGGCATTTAATCGCCCTGTATTCAGCACATTTCCCCCCACTAACAGCAAGCTATTTCCATCAGCTACTCTCAACCCCAATACAGGATTATTTACTTGATTCACTCCTGCTGCTGCTATTGAACTATTTTCGATTGATGCTGCATGAATTTGATTAAAAAATAAGGCTGATGGTTTCACTGTCAACAGTGGGACTGGTTGTGGTGATGACGCACTGAAAAATCCTTGTTCGCCAAATTTAATACTATTAGCTGATGTGGCAACAAATGAACCACTAATATCTAAACTTGCACCTCTGCCAAAGATAATGCCATTGGGATTGAGCAAAAATAGGTTGGCATTGCCTAGTACTCCCAACTTGCCCAATATTTCCGAACGACTACTCCCTGTTACTCTCGCAAAAATGTTTTCGATTCCCGTAGGATTTGCAAAATACACAGTTCTTGCTTCCCCCACGTTAAATTCTCGGAAACTGTGAAACAGGTTCATCCCTCGCACACTTCCACCCGTGATTCCTTCTTGTGCAACTCCGTTGAAGTTGTTGATGATTTGGGATTTTTCTGTTCCCAAGGTATCATCTGGCACAATCTGACTCTGGGCTAGAGTACGTTCTGCCATAAAAATGATTATCATTTCAATGATAGACAGACAGATCATTAATGGGAGTTTTTTCTGGCAATGCCAACCACTATGAGTCATGCTAAAAGCTAAAACTTGATGAAAGTTGAGCAATTCAAAAACTTTATTTTGTTGTGATTGTATGATGGTTAAAAAAACCTTCAGGTTAAATTTAGGTAAATAAAGCCCAGAAATCTTGGAAAATCAGGTGTTGATGAATAAAAGTCTTTAAAAAGATAATACCTTTTGCTCGCACTCAAATCATCTGCCTAATTCAGCAACATTGAAGATGTACCATTGCAGATAAACTGAGATTTCCTCCAAGCTTGGGGCGTAGTCTTATGATTCTGGCGAAACTGTCGGAAGAAATGTCCTTCATGTTGATAACCTACAGCTTCAGCAATCTGACTTACCGACAAATCACTTTCTTTAAGCAGATTACGTGCTGCTAACATCCTGCGCTCAACAATCCAATGATTAACTGTTTTTCCTGTGTGACGACGTACCAAGTTAGTTAAGTAAGCCGGACAGTAACCCACTGCTGTGGCTACATCACACAAGCTAATCGGTTGATGATAATTCCCCTCAATAAAGTTAAATACTTGATTTAATAGCGTATTGCCAGGAAATTTTAATGAGGGATATTTTGGTTTGTCCTCCTGGCTAGAGATATTTTGGAATACTTGAGGTTGTGACGTTCCTGAAGCAACTGTTTGTGACTTAATGTGACATATCAATAGATAACTATATTTTTTGCCCTCCGATTCTATGGCAGTAACAGTGATTTCTAATGACAGGTTATAACCGTCTTTTCTTTGGTATTGAGTATTAAAAGATGTATGATGCTGCTGTTTATCAGTTTTACAAAAATTCGCCCAAACATTAAGTAAAAAATCTAGGTTCAGGTCTTGTATACCCATAGATACCAACTGTTCACGGGAACTACCGACTAAATGACAAACAGCTTGATTAACGTATAAAACTTTGGCGTTGGGTTTTGCAATTGGCTCTATCCAGAAAATTGGCTCTGGTACACGCTCCATCAAAAACTGAGTAAAGCGTAGTTCTTCTTGTTGTAATTTTAGTCTTAATGGAGGATTACTGGACTCAGCCATGCAAATGGTAGCAACCATATTTCAACCTCATTGAAACTATATAGACTGATCGAAAATAGAGAAACACTCACTAAAAACAGACGTTGAGTATTGATGGTGAAAATTTAGACTTGTAATGTCACCTTGTCAGGTAGTGTATTGAAGTTATGCTGGTTTACTTTAATTGCACATTAATATTCGCAAGGGGGCGGCGTGTAGGGGGCGGAAGAGAGAGTTTACAGCTTCGATCGACAAATGAAATTGTGCAATTTATGGGCGTAACAGCTTATGATCAATATTATACGTAAGTAGTCGTAGTTTAAGTCATTAACTTTATTTTTTATTAACTAAGTTAACCAACATGTTAATAATCCAAGATTAAGCCTAGTTTATCACTTGATAAAACTTTACAAAAGTTTATATGATCATCTCTTCCGTCTTTACGTATAATCCTATACAAAGTAAAAATAACCGCAAAAATTATACTTTATTTATATGAGCTTTTATCTAAAAATAAGGATTTCAGCTTTTTACTGAGATAATTAAATTACATAAATTGTTATTGTTGCAAGATGTGAGTAATCTAGAAATTGTATGACATGATCTAGGTTGATAGCGATCAATTCCACCTTAATTGTGGGTGATTTGCTTAGATGTTAGGATTGTAATAGAAGTAAAATCTCTGGCTTATTGAACAAAGTTAATATCAAAGTTAATCTGTAAATCTTGTATTTGCTTATATTCTTAAGTCTCAATGAATGTGGAAGAAGTCATAAAAACCATAGATCACATCCTTTTGACTAATACAGGTCAACACCTAAAAGATGTGGAATCTGTAATCCTCAGAGGAGCTTGGCAAGCTAAAACCTATGAACAGATTGCAGACACTTGCGATTACAGTTTGGGTTACATCAAACAAGTGGCAGCTCCTAAGCTGTGGAAATTATTATCAGAAGTTTTGGGAGAGGACATAAGTAAAACTAATTTCCGATTTATACTGGAACGCCTGTGGGAAGAGCTATTAGAAAGTATTCGATATTCGTCTGCATCGAGTATTAATCAGACAGCATTCAGAGAATCTTTGAGTGAAACGCCCGTAAAAAACTCGGAAAATTGGGGTGAAATACCGGAAATCGGCGTTTTCTATGGACGCACTCAAGAGCTTGCCACCTTAAAAGAGTGGTTAGTCAATCAACATTGTCGGCTAGTAGCAGTTGTGGGTATGGGGGGAGTTGGCAAGACAACATTAGCCGCAAAATGTGTTCAACAAATACAAACAGAATTTGATTTGATTATTTGGCGAGATTTACGCCAAGATCCATTACTGAGCCAATTGCTGACGGAAATCAGCCGACTTATAGAATCACAGCAGAGTTATCTAATTGCACAAGATATTGATGCTCAAATTACCGAATTTATTAATTTTCTCCGTCAATATCGTTGTCTTGTCATTTTAGATGCAACCACCAATCTTCAGCAAAGTAGTCATACAGCTGGACATTATCGAGAAGGTTTTGAAATTTACGGTAAATTCTTAAAAAGATTAGGGCAAGAGTATCATCGTAGTTCTGTGATGTGGATAGGGCGGGAGAAACCCAAAGAAATTGCCTTGATGGCAGGAGAAAATTGTCCGGTGCGTTCCTTATCTCTACAAGGTTTAGACTCATCAGCCAAGGAAATCTTTCAAAAGAAAAAGTTATTAGATCCAGATACTTGGGATGACTTGATTCAGCTTTATAGAGGTAATCCTTTAGCTTTGAAAATTGTTGCTAATACTATTCAAGAATTGTTTGGGGGTAAAGTTTCTGCCTTTTTGAAACAAGAGACAATAGTTTTTGGTGAACTGAACGATATTTTAGACGAGCAGTTTGAGTACCTATCAGATTTAGAGCAGGAAATCCTCTACTGGTTAGCAATTGAGTGTCAACCAATTTCTCTATCGCAATTACGTGGAGATATTGTAGCCCCCGTAACCCAAGCAGAATTAATGGAAGCGATAGAATCACTTTTGCGGCGATCGCTGATTGAAAGAAATGTGGTGGAAGAAGATGTTCTGTTTTCACTCCAGCAACCTGTAGTCTCTCAATATGTGATTAATCAAATTTGTGAGCGTGTTTGTCAAGAGATTCGGGAATTTAGCAGACACCAAAAAATTGAAACAATAGAGGTTTTGCGAATCCTATCTTTAGTGCAGCAGAAACAAAAAGATGCAGTTATTCAAGAAATGCAAGTCCGCTTAGTTCTAAAACCCATTAAAAACCAACTATATAAAATATTCAAAGATGAAAGTTTAATTGAATCATACCTCACCAAAATTCTCTCCCTTTTGCAAGGAAAAACTCCCTTGTTTGTGGGCTATGCCAAAAGTAATGTTAATAATCTGCTTTTAGAACTCAAATCTGATTTGAGTAACATCAGTTATCGATAATAATGTTCCCTGTTAATACTCACACTAAATATAAAATGTTGAAATATGAGCTACTGTATCAATCCCTGGTGTCTTAATCGGGAAAATCCTGACGATCAAGAATTTTGCCAGAGTTGTGGCTCTACCTTAGTTATCAACGAGCGTTATCGGGTGATTAAGCCATTACGAGAATTAAATCAAAACCACCATACAGAAATATTTGAAATAGATAATTTAGGTAAAACTAAAGTTCTCAAAGTTTTAACTAGCAATCGGCGACGATTAATTGAAATGTTTGAGCAAGAGGCTAGTATTCTCAGACATTTGAGGCATTTAAGCGTACCTCAAATTGATACTTGTTTTTGTTTTTCTCCTAAAGATAGACATGAACAATTGTATTGCTTAGTCATGGAGAAAATACCAGGCGATAATCTAGCCCATTGGATAGATAAAAATGGTATATTATCTGAAGAATTAGCCATTGATTGGTTGATGCAACTAACTAAATTATTAGTGGAACTGCATCAAGAAAAAGTTTTACACCGAGATATTAAGCCATCAAATATAATGATTCGTCCTGATGGTAAATTGCTGTTCATTGACTTTGGGGCAGCCAGACAAGTGACCATGACTTATGCAGAAAAGCTGGATGGCGGTGATATCACTAGAGTCTATTCCTTGGGATACACAGCACCAGAGCAAATTCAAGGTCAAGCTAGTTATCAATCAGATTATTTTGCTCTAGGACGGACTTTTGTTAATTTATTAACAGGCATACACCCTAACGATTTGCCAAAGGAACCGCACACAAACCGGATAATTTGGCGAGAGCAAGCACCCCAGATTTCTTCAGGTTTAGCTAATTTCATTGATAACCTGATGATTCCTGCACCCGATGAGCGTCTTCTCAACCCGCAGTTGGTCTTAGAACAAATCCACAGTAACCAAAGCCAAGAACTGCAAATTAGTGAATTAAGTGCAGGCAAAAAAAATCTCTCCTTGTCCGGTGGTAAAATTTTAGCGGTTAATAATTTAACTAATATTTGGCACAATCTGTGTAAAGTGATGGCGGTAAGTGTAGCGATCGCCTGTTGCGTCATAGGAGTAAGATATTTTGGTATCCTCCAACCCTGGGAATTACACAGTTTCGATCGCCTGATGGCAATACGCCCCATCGAAAAGCCAGATCCGCGCCTACTGCTTGTGACTATTGATGAAGCAGATATTCAATATCAAAACAGTCTAGGAATGCAGATTCGATGGTCTTTATCTGATCAAGCACTGCTGCAACTGATCGAAAAATTAGAGCCATATCAACCCAGAACCATCGGCTTAGATATTTATCGTGATTTCCCCGTCAGTTCTGACTATCCCCAATTAGCAAATTATCTCCGCACAGATGCACGCTTTTTTGCTCCTTGCAAAGTAGCAGCACCCAAAGATGATGCCCCAAATGCTGTTCCACCACCACCAGAAGTCCCTGAATCCCGTTTAGGTTTTAGTGATTTTGTGGCCGATAATGACGAAGTAGCTCGCCGCCATCTGTTATATTTAACACCTCCAGCTAATTCTGCTTGCACCGCACAATACGCCTTTAGCTTACAAACAGCACTGCACTATCTAGCTAATCAAGGAATTAATACCAATGTAACTAGTGATGGACAACTACAGATAGGCCAAGTAGTTTTCCCACAATTAAAAAGCCACAGTAGTGGTTATCAAAATATTGATGCCTCTGGTTATCAGATCCTACTTAATTATCGTTCTTTGCGTTCTCCTCAAGATATTGCCCAGCAATTATCTCTGAGAGACATTCTGGAAAATCGTGTTACCCCAGAATTAATTAATGCGCTTAAAAATCGTGTCGTGCTTATAGGTGTAACTGCCCCTAGTACAGTTGATCAGTGGAAAACTCCTTACAGTGCTACAGCCATTCGTTCTCAGAAAAATATACCAGGAATATTCATTCAGGCTCAAGCGATCGCCCAGATTTTCAGTGCTGTTTTAGACAATAGACCCTTAATCTGGTGGTGGCCTACTTGGCTAGAAGCATTATGGATGATCGGCTGGTCATTCTTAGCCGGGATACTAGCTTTGTGTATTCGTCGCCCTTTATACTTAGGAGTAACAATAGCGATCGCACTTTTGTTACTTTTTAGTATTTGCTACCTCACATTTATCAATGCTGGATGGATACCAATCATTCCACCCGCACTTTTAATAATTACTGTCCCAGCAATAGTTGTTTGGTTGAATTCCACACATCGCTAATACTTATTTAATAAAAATTTTGAGTTGAGATTATGGCTTTAACAAAATTGCCTCTACCATTGCTCAGTTTGAGATACTTGCTTGTTTTCGGTATGGCTTGTATGGTATCCCCCTTACCTCTACAAGCCTCCATGACGAAATTACACACACTATATGCCAGTAATCAGGAAAATCTATCCACACCCCCAAAGTTACCAGATAATGGTGCGCCCGTCGGTCGTCGTCGTGGCGGAACTAGTCGCAATGACTGTCCAGCACTCAATATTCCCCTGACTGCTCTTGTTCCTGGCCAAGAAACATTAGATAATTTTCAAGGCTCTACATCTTTTTTAGCTGCTACTATTTCTGAGTATCCTACCTTTTGGGTATATATTCCTGAATTACCTAGTAATATTCGCAATGGAGAATTTATCTTACAGAATGAAATTGGAGAAGATATTTATCGAAAATCTTTAAAACTTCCTTCAGTATCAGGAGTTATCAGCATTAATCTGCCACCTGAAACCCAATATTCTCTAAAATTAGGGCAGAAGTATCACTGGTATTTTAAAATTTATTGTGGACAGGAAGATGTAGCAGATAAATATTTTTACGTTGATGCCTGGATAGAAAGAATAGCTCTCACTAAAGAGCTTGACATCAAGTTCAAAAATATCAAATCTCACAAATATTTCACCTATTTAGAGAAAAAAATCTGGTACGATGCCATCACAGATTTAGGAAAAACACTCCAGACTAATTCCCAAGATCATGCTCTAAAAGCTGATTGGGTAGAAATTTTAAAATCAATAGACTTACCAGATATTGCTCAAGCACAGGTTTTATCCACTGAAGCACAAAAGTGAAAAGCAGGTAAGTAGAGAAGAATTACCCTTGTCTTCACTGTATTTCCCTGGCTCAGGAGAGTTTGCATAAATCTTTTTTTGCCTCACGCATTCGCCGCCAGACGTTCCCGCAGGGTAGACGCAAAGAAAGACGCTAGTACAACAAGGCAAAAGAAAGAATAGTTATCCTACAAGCATTTTAGCAATTCCTGATGGTATGTTTATTTCCGCCGTGCGGGACTATAATCATTACTTTTGCAAGAGGTCTATTGCTCAAAAATGTTTAAGTTCTATGAGAAACAACAAAAATGTGAGTCTTAGAGAAAAATTTGATATTGAGATAAATATCGGCATATTTTATGCTAAAAAATAGCTCACTCAATATTCTTTAGTAAAGATGCAATACCCGCAAATATTCATCAAAAATTACTTATTATAGGACTCATATTTGATTTCTAAAAAAAACAGTACACCCAGATCAATCTTCTTTCCTACTCCTATTCCCTACTCCCTATTCCCTGCCTATCGCGCTTGCGCTTTGCGAACGCGCACCACACAACTAGATTCAGGAATCAAACCGTATTCCTCTAGTAGGATTTAATTCGTAGTCAGGACTTGAGTATTTGCTTACTTAAAAACTGAAGTTTTGACGATAAACCTTTAAGAGTATCAAAAATCCTGAAGCTTCATTAGTAGATGATTATTTGACAAAGTTTACTATATCTCTCCAATGAAAGTAATTCATCGGTTGTTTTACATACCTGGCTGGACAATCGCTACTAAAATTTCTGTGGCTTTAATATCCGCAGTTTTTATCCCAATGACCTTCACAGCATATTACAATCTACGAGAGAGCTTAGAGCGTGTAGAAACTGCTGAATATCGTAAGTTGGAGCTATTAGCTAATAATACTGCCAGTCGCCTCGATCAAATGCTCATTGATATTCAACGTCTGGTAATTCAAGTAAGTGGCGACCTCGATGTCGTGGATTTTTTATCTGCTGACACCCTTGAAAAGCGAAAAAAATTTGGCATCAGATTGCAAAAAACTCTCAGAAATATTCATCATGCTAATCCAGATTTTGATGCTGCATATATTATAGATCGTCAAGGTTTATGTATTGCTGCTACAGATTCTACATTCATCGGTCAAAACTATGCCTTTCGGCAATACTATAAGTCTGCTATCCAGGGAAAAACCTATATATCTAGTATCCTAATAGGAAAAACAACTAGAAGACCAGGCTTATATTTTTCTGCTCCTGTCAAATCAGAAAAGGGCAAGATTTTAGGAGTTGTGGTACTCAAAGTTAAAGGAGAAGGTATTTGGACAATAGTTAATTCCTTAAAGCCAGCAAATCAGAGCTATGCTTTCCTCATAGATAAGGAAGGTATGATCATTTCCCATCCAGATAAATCCATTTTATATAATACTATTTTTCCTATCTCGCCTGATAAATCTAAACAATTATTATCTAATCTGGGAAATATTTTTCCTTCGATAAATAGCCTGAATATTCCCGAACTAAAAGCTATAGTCAGAGCTAAAGATGCGGGTCATACTAGTTATTACTCCCCAATTGAAAATCAACAAATGATTGTTGGCTTTGCTCCTATGAAAATAGAGCCGTGGGTATTAGGCATAAGTCAATCTAGACAGCAGTTTGAAGCTCCTTTATATCGTCTCATAATATTTAATATTAGTAGTGTATTCATTGTGGGCGGAATTACCACAATTGTAGCTTTGTGGTTAAGTTCTCGAATTTCTCGCCCAATTCGTGGACTGACAGCAGCAGCACAAGCACTAGAAAAAGAAACCTTTAATCAGGAAGCACATAATATTTTAGTGCAAGCTGCTCATAGCCACGATGATATCGGTCAATTGGTGCGTGTCTATATGAATATGGCTGAAACTGTTAGGACGCGCAATCAGAATTTGAAAATGCAGGTAAAAGAACTAAGAATAGAAATTGACGAAACTAAAAGAACTAGATATGTGGAGGAAATCACTGGTAATGAACATTTTGAAAATATCCAGAAAAAAATTGCCAAGATTAAACAAGGCACATTAGTGGCTAGTGAAACTGAGATTGGTTACTACGATCGCCTGCATAATCAGGTGCAATCTCTCAAGCAGCGAACAGTTGTAAACATAACTCAAAAACTGCCTAATTAACAGAGAAACTTCTATTTTGCTCAATCAAATAAAAAATCTCAGATATTTACCAGGGGGTGATAGATATGACATTTGATTTTGATGATGAACTGATATCTCGTGAAGAGGTATTAGCGGGTTTACCTGCTAGACGAGCCAACACAATTTTATTTTTAATTGAGAGCCGAACAGCCCAAATTGCCGCGCGATCGCGTGTAGAATTTTCCTTAGCACCCCAATCTGCCCATGAACGCGATTTAGCCTTTCTAGAAGCATTTGCTTTAGGTAATGCACCACCAATCCGCCCCACTATTCAGCAACTAGAACGCTACGCCAGTGAATGGGCTTCTTTAGTTCCAGCAAATCCCCGACTCAAAGCAGCGATCGCCCAAGCCTTGGGACAGAAGTATAATTTTACCTATCAAGCCATACCCCAGATTCGCACCGTCTTAGGTCTTGATGAAAAAGCCGTACAAACAGCCTATTCTCGACTGTATAGAACATCACTATTCAACATCTTTGCATCCCACACCACATTTATCGAAGAATTGCGCTGGATGTTGAAAGATGTCTCACAAAAAATTGAATCTGTACCACCTTTCTGGCTGGCCTTTTTACTCACCATCTCCTTGGGTTTACCCCAAGCCTTTTTAGCCTTACCCATCGCTGTAGTTGATATTGGGCCATTACCGACCGTGGCCTTTTTGTTAATTATCGGTGCAATTAACGTTGTTACAATGGCTTGTATGGCTGAAGCCTTCGGTCGTAGCAGTGATTTTCGTTATGGTCATCCCTTCATCAAACAACTAGTAGCCAATTATTTAGGCGCAGCAGGTTCATTTATACTTTCCTTTGCTGTTGGGATTCGGGTATTTTTCATCGCCTTGGCTTGTTACATTGGCTTGTCAACAACCATGGCCAATCTGACTCAAATCCCTCCAGAAATTTGGGCTGTATTACTATTTGTGGCGGGTTCATATTTGCTAACTCGTCAATCCTTAAATTTCACAGTCTCTCTGTTGGTATTTCTGGCAGCGATTAATATTGGGTTACTTTTGATACTGTCACTGTTGACATTGCGTCACATCAATTTAGACAACCTGCTATATGTCAACTTGCCTTTTTTGAATAATCAACCTTTCCAACCCTGGATTTTACAAAGAATTTTTGGTGTGGGTTTGATGTTGTATTTTGGTCATGTCTATGTGGGAGAATGTGCCAAAGTTGTCCTACCGCGTGATCCTAGTGCCTCATCGTTAATTTGGGGTAGTGTATGGGGAACGGCATTTCTAACTGTAATTTTTTGCCTTTGGGTGCTGGTTGTCAATGGCGCGATCGCACCAGAATTGTTAGCCCAACAGTCAGGAACGGCTCTAGAAGCCCTAGCTATTCAAGTCGGCTCCATTGTTCCTATCTTGGGAGCAATTTTAGTGACCTTGTTGTTGGGAATGGCTTGGCTACGTAGTTCCAGCCTTTTAGTTAACCTAGCCAAAGAATGGATACCTACTCCATCTCTTCCCATCTTGATGTTACCCCGCCAAGGAGGAATGTTAAAATTCCATCCACCTAGTAATTCTACGGATGTTTATTGTATAGGTATTACCTATTTGGGAATTGTAGACAATCAACCCAAGTTTCAAATAGATATCCAGTTACAAGGCCACATCTATCATGTAGAAATTGCAGTCAATGAGCATTGGGACATCAAAGAGTTATTTACTCAATATCCAGACCTCAACCAGTCAAATATTCGCCTGATGTTTGATATCCAATCAGCTAACCATGATCGTGTATATCTGCAAATTACTTCGCCAATGCTCCTCAACTACGAAGCTAGTTTGGATGTGAAACACAACCTCACAACAGCTATAGCCAGAAAACCAAAAACTCACTTTTGGTTACACCTCCTCAACCAGCGTCGTTTGTTATTATCCATCAGTCCATTAATTTTAGTTTTTGTCTTGACTGAGTGGCTATTTCTCGCTGGTACGCAATCTTTCACAAACATACTCGCTTTTGCTGGCGTACTGGGTAACTCTCTTGTTGGTGGAATTTTCCCGATTTTGTTGTTGATTTCTAGTAGAAAAAAAGGAGAACTGATACCTGCTGTAGTCTTTAAGATTCTCAATCATCCCCTATTCAATGTGGGCATATATAGCATTTTTCTGGGTATTTTGTTGATTCACAGCTTATTCATCTGGCAACATCCCCTGGCACGAATCAGCGCATTCAGCATTGCTTTATTATCACTGGGTGCAACGATTGTGATGCAACTGTATGGTGCTTTTGCTTCCCGCGTAGTTGTAGAACTGCGACAGGAACAGCAACCACAAGGAAATTCAGTCTTTACGATTACGGCTGGTGGTAAGCCAAAAATAGCAGACGTACTTTTAGGATATGCAGAGGGTGAAGTACACCAACAAGCCACCAAAATCGATATTCCCTCACTCTCATCTTTACGCTACGCCATCTTTTGCTTTTCCACCAAGGGAGAAAAAGAAATGAAAGTCTGGACAGATGGAAATAACGATGAACATAAATCTCAGCACTTGCCTAAATTTGTAGAAGTCGAGAGTGGTAACAAAAAAATGCAGTTTGACTGGAAATTATCTAATGGCAAAGTCTTGCTACCGCTAATTAGCGATCAATGCTGGTTGAAATTTACATTCCCAGAGCGATCGCCATCTTAACAAACGATACAACTCATATTTTAATTTCATTCCCTGTTCCCTTCCCAAACAAACAAAAAAGGTAAATTATGTCCAAGATTATATCAATTCATTCCTTCCGTGGCGGTACAGGCAAATCAAATACTATTGCTAATATCGCCGCTACTATGGCCATCCAGGGAAAACGGGTAGCAATCATCGATACAGATATCCAATCTCCTGGAGTTCACATCATATTCGGACTCAACGAACACAAAATTGAATATTCTCTCAATGACTATTTATGGGGACGCTGTGAGATGAAAGATGCTGCCTATGATGTGACTCATACCCTCATCAATAGACAACAATCTTCCAATCAAATCAAGGGTAATTTATACTTAGTTCCTTCTAGTATTAAAGCTGGTGAAATTTCCCGGATTATCCGTGAAGGATATGATGTAGTGAGGCTCAATGATGGCTTTCAAGA
Organism: Nostoc sp. FACHB-190; assembly: GCF_014696905.1. Taxonomy (NCBI): domain Bacteria; kingdom Bacillati; phylum Cyanobacteriota; class Cyanophyceae; order Nostocales; family Nostocaceae; genus Nostoc; species Nostoc sp. FACHB-190. The sequence continues at coordinate 146,867 of NZ_JACJQW010000010.1, read as the reverse complement.
ACTTATCGTCAGTCTCAATTTAGACTATCTTTTTATTGATACCCATCCCGGATTGAACGAAGAAACCTTAATTTCTATCGGCATTTCTCATGTATTGATCGTTGTCCTGCGTCCAGATCAACAAGATTTTCAAGGTACTGCTGTCACAGTAGATGTAGCTCGTAAGTTGCGCGTCCCCAAAATGTTACTTGTGATTAATAAAGCATTATCAAGTTTGAATTTCCCAGACTTACAGCAACAAGTAGAGAGCATCTATAATGTTTCCGTAGCTGGGATTTTACCTCTTTCTGAAGATATGGCGGAATTAGGGAGTAAAGATATTTTCACTGTGCAGTATCCTGAGCATCCTATTAGTCAAACTGTGCAGAAAATTGCTGCCCAAATTGCTGATGTTGCGGCTTAATTAAATATGAATAACCAAACGCAATTTCGTGCCGATGTACTGGCGGCCTATGGTGCTAGTAGCTCAGAAATAGATGAGTTACTAGCATACAACCATAATGTATTTTGTCAAACTAAATTAAAGCATCCTCTTACATTTCCTTTACCATCTGAAGCTCATATCAATACTTGGGAAGAATACGCAACAGCAGCCAAAACTCTCGGCGCATTTGCAGTTCTCCAGCAACGATTAGTGCAGTTACAATTCCCCATTCTTGAAGGTATCAGCACAACTCCAGCATATAGAGATGCCACCCGTAAAGGTACATTTGTCGATAATCTTGCAGAGGCGACTGGTTTAGTGTTGACTCAACCAGAAAAACTGCGCTTAGAAATATATCCTAGTTTGGCTGGGAAAATTCCTGTTTTACTACCGGGAAATCGGGAGGATTTTGTTACTTTAGTCCAAGCTTTAACACAGCGTAATGAACCCACAGAAATTCCTGCATCAATGGGAGCTTGTATTGTCGGTGGGTTTAACAATTGGGATAGGATTCACCGCTATCGCCAAAAATGGGAACAGCAAAATCCTCATCAATGCTCAAAACATGATTGGACATTAGAGTTTCAACGCCTAATTCCCCAAAAAGAACTGTATCAAGATAGATTCATTATTTTGAGTAACAGTCCTTACAGCAACATTACAGCCCAAGAAATCGGTGCAGAGGAAACTACTTGGCAAAATATATCTCTAAAAATTCGCTTGGAACACGAATGTACTCATTATTTAACAAATCGTTTATTTAAATCCATGCGAAACAATGCCTTTGATGAACTAATTGCTGATTATAGAGGTATTGTAGCTGCCATAGGATATTATCGAGCCGACTGGTTTTTACATTTTATGGGCTTAGAATCATTTCCTGAATATCGAGAAGGAGGTAGACTGCAAAACTATCGAGGACAACCGCCTCTTTCTGATGGTGCTTTCAAAGTTCTCCAGTCATTGTTGCAAGCAGCAGCCTTTAATTTACAGCGTTTTGATGCAGAATATATCAATGATTTAGAAACGCCTGAATGTCAAATACAACTGTTATGTTCATTATTTTGTTTGACTTTAGAAGAGTTAGCTGATCCAGGATTTAATTCATTCATTAAACAACTGTTACAAAAAGTCTAGTTTTTAAAATTGCCGATTGTTTTTTTCACAAGAGGATAATTGAATTATGACAGAAGTTTTACTAAAAGAGTTGAGCAATAGTGATATTAATTGGATAGTTGCCAATAGCGATCGCCAGGAATTATTACCTGGTAGTTTATTAACTTCACAGGGAAAGACTGTTGATTCTTTGTATATCTTATTAGATGGTACATTGACAGTTAACGTTACGCAATCTGAGAATAATCCTTTGCATCGAGCTTTTGCGGCTATTGATAGTGATATCAACTCAGATTGGGAAATTTTTAGAGTATCTAGGGGTGAAGTAGTCGGGGAAGTTCCCTTTGTAAGCCAAAGTTCTAACATCACTACAATTAAGGCTCTAGAAAAATCATTAGTGATGTCAATTCCTCAAGAAAAATTAGCCGCAAAATTACAGCAAGATGCTAGTTTTGCGGCTCGCTTTTATCGAGCGATCGCTATTATGTATGCAGACAGACTGCAAAAACTAATCACTCAACTTGGTAGACGCAAATTAACACAAGCCAAGTCTTTAAAAGACGTACTATTTGTTTTAGCTGAATTACACGATAGTGACATTGATTGGTTAATGGCTTGTGGTATCACCCAAAAAGTTGCAGCAGGTCAAACACTCATTTATGAAAATAGTCCTGTCGATGCGCTATATATTATTTTGAGGGGAAAAATGTCTATGTCTGTCTCGGAAGATGATCGCAATCCTTTATTGCGTGCTTTTTCTGCGATTGAAGGTAAAGAACTCATTGGGCGAGAGATAGCCAAATTATCCAAAGGGGAAATATTAGGAGAAACACCGTTTATTGATGGTCGCCTCCCTTGGGCGACAGTGAAAGTAATTGAAGATTCTCTAATTTTGGCAATCCCCAAACAGCAATTAGCAGTAAAATTACAACAAGATATAGGATTTTCATCTCGTTTTTACCGCGTCATTTCTATTTTATCAGCCAACAGATTACAGGAAATTTTGAGTAGAATCGGCTACGGCAGGAGAGTTTATAGCGCAGGTCTTCCACTCAGCAATAATGTTGAATATGAGGATGAAATCAATATTAGCATCTTAGATAAAATGGCTATAGCCAGTAAAAGATTTGATTGGATGATTTCGCGTATGAGCATAGCTTAAATATCTACTGCTACTTGGCTTTTAGTCGTTGTAGCTACTAGGCTATTAGTATTCATTTAATCCCAGGTGAATTTAATCAATACATAATAATTTTGCTAGGGTTTAAACAATTATAAATCCTAGCATAGTCTATTTATATCTGTATATTCTTAAATCTTATCACCTCATATTTTCGCTTCCAATAAATTAAAAAAATGAAATCACATACAAATAAAATATAAAAATAAGCTAGTGAGAAATAACAATTACATATTGTTTTACGTCTTTATTAGCATTTAAATAATTACATAAGCCAGCAATAAATATTGTCATAAACAAATTTATTGTTAGCATCGAAAACCTCTAACACAAGTCTAGAAGGAGATAATTATGTCTATTCAAGATGCTCAAGCTTTTTACTCAAGAATGAAAACAGATGATGCTTTTCTTGATCAAGTAGAAAATGCAGCTAGTCCTGAAAACCGCCTGGAAATTATTCAGTCTGCTGGTTATGATTTTAGTGCAGAAGAATTTAACACAGTCTTAGCTCAAAATGCTCAACCAGAAGCTGGTGAATTGAGTGAAGCAGAACTGTTACAAGTTAGTGGCGGAATTCGTTTTGCAAGTCCAGGTCTTGTTCGCCCTCTTTATGGCGTTGGTATACCACCCAGAAATTATTGGAGACCACGTAAATAACCAGTAGGGTGTGTTACGGCTGTGTAAAGATTCAAGCTTGTGAGCAAAGATATCTAGGCGTAACGCACCAATATCATGGCATTAGAAGACCTCTCAAACGATTCCATAAGGAGATAATTATGTCTATTGAAAACGCGCAAGCTTTTTACTCAAGAATGAAAACAGATGATGCTTTTCTTGAACAAGTAGAGAATGCAGCTAGTCCTGAAGAGCGTTATGAAATTATTCTAGCTGCTGGTTATGATTTTAGTGCAGAAGAATTTAATACAGTCTTAGCTCAAAATTCTCGAACAGAAGATATTGAATTGAATGAAGAAGAGCTATTACAAGTTAGTGGTGGACGTAGTAATAGCCTTGTCCTTCATTACGGTGCTAGTTTACCACCCAAAAAATTTTGGAGATCTCGTAAATAGATTTAAATGTGAAATTAGTGGGACTTAAATAAAAAGTAAATGTTTAAGTCCTGCTAGGAAATAGGCTGGAAAATCCTAATTTTGCATTGATATTTCAGGAGAACAATGCCAGATTTACACGAAGAATATGAAGAATATCGGCGTATTACTTACGCTGTATGGGAAATTACTCTTAAATGTAATCTTGCTTGTAGTCATTGTGGTTCAAGAGCAGGAGAAGAGCGCGTAAAAGAACTTTCAACAGCAGAAGCTCTGGACTTGGTGCGACAATTAGCAGAAGTAGGAATCAAAGAGGTGACGCTGATTGGCGGAGAAGCCTTTATGCGTGCTGATTGGTTGGAAATTGCCGCCGCTATTAACCAAGCTGGTATGCTCTGCACTATGACTACTGGGGGCTATGGTATTTCCCGTGAGATGGTCAAAAAAATGAAAGCGGCGGATATTGCTTTTGTTTCCGTCTCTACCGATGGTTTACAAGCCACCCATGACCGTCTGCGTGGTCGCCAAGGCTCTTGGGAGTCAGGCGCACGCACAATGGGTTTTTTAAAAGAAGAGGGTATTCCCTTTGGTTGTAACACCCAAATTAACCGCCTTTCTGCCCCAGAATTTCCACTGATTTATGAGCATATCCGGGATTTAGGGGCGATATCTTGGCAAATTCAGTTGACTGTACCGATGGGTAATGCGGCAGACAACGCAGAGATATTACTGCAACCTTATGAGTTGTTAGCACTTTATCCGATGTTGGCTAGGGTTGCTCAACGCGCCCGTCGTGAAGGTAAAGTCCAACTAGCAACGGGAAATAACATTGGTTATTATGGCCCTTATGAACGGCTTCTGCGTGCTGACTTTGACGAAGATCCATCATATTCATTTTGGCAAGGTTGTAGTGCTGGGTTAAATTCCATTGGGTTAGAAGCTGACGGGGCAATCAAAGGCTGTCCCTCATTACCCACAGCAGCTTATACTGGTGGGAATATCCGCGATCGCTCCCTCAAAGAAATCATTGCCACATCAGAACAGTTACGCTTTAATCTAGGCGCAGACACTCCCCAAGGTACAGCTCATCTGTGGGGTTTCTGCAAAAGTTGTCAGTATGCAGAACTCTGTCGGGGTGGCTGTAATTGGACAGCACACGTTTTCTTCGATAAACGCGGTAATAATCCTTACTGTCACCATCGCGCCTTGGAAATGGCCAAGCGTGGGCTACGGGAAAGATTTTATTTAAAAGTCAAAGCCGCAGGAATACCCTTTGATAACGGTGAATTTGCTTTGATTGAAGAGCCTCTAGATGCACCTTGGCCAGAGAATGATCCTCTACATTTTACCCCTGAGTCGATTCAGTGGTCAGATAGTTGGCAAGTACACCCACAGCGTTTTGCTTCATTCAGATGAATACTACAGAATCAAATCCAGTTAACTTATTAACTCCCATAGTTTCACCAACAGAAACCCTAGTAGAGTCTCCCTTGCTACCTCGCTCTGCTTGGCAAAATCCCGAAGTATTAGCAAGATTATTACTGAAAACTAAAAAAATGTTAGATATTGCTGAATTCAGTAGCTTATTTGATTGAACGACTCAAAAAAAGTCATTGCAATATGGGTAACTGAGTTTTTTCTGTTACCCATTTGTTGTGCGGTATTGCATAAATGCGGGATGATTTGTATCACGCAGAGGCGCAGAGACGCAGAGAGGATAAAGAGTTTGAAGTTTCAGCACATCAAATTTCATTTTCTGATTCAGTAACATCTGTTTTCCTAAGACTTCACAAAAATGGCTAGTTCTATCTAAATATTGTGCATTTGCTCAGGCAAGACTTTTTTATATTCTTGGGTCTATACCAACTAAATTCTGTCTTTTCATTAAAAAAATACATCATAATTTTTAGTTCCAAATCTCTCGATTAACAAAAATACAAATGTTAGAGCAGAAGCGTCGCATATTTCGCCAAGAATCTGTAGAGCGTCTATCTTCTCCTGAAAGATTAGACCAACTCATGCAAGTAGTCAGTCCTAAAAGTTGGCTACCTCTGATAGCTTTAAGCTCTTTGGTGGGAGTAGCTATTGTTTGGAGTATTTATGGACGTATTCCGATCACAATTGAAGGGCGAGGAGTATTAATTTATCCGCGTAAAGTAGTACCTCTACAATCGAAAAATTCAGGACAATTAACAAATGTCAACTTCAAAGTTGGTGACTCGATTAAAAAAGGACAGGTATTAGCAATAATTGATCAATCTGATCTACGTCAGCAACTCGAACAACAAAAAGCTAAACTAGCACAACTAGAATCACAAGACCAAGCAGCTAACTCCATATTTAAACAACGTTTAGCACAGGACGCACAGTCAATTCAACAACAACGTCAGTATCTTCAACAACGCATTCAGGAACTTCAAACCCTTACACCTATTCTCAAAACTAGAGATAATACCTCTCTTGAACAACAGCGCAAAAGTTTAAAACAAAACCTCCAACGCTTCCAAGCCTTGAGTCCAGTTTTCCGGCGCAGAATGGAAATCCGCCAAAAGTTATTTCAACAAGAAGGGGTATTTTCAGCCGATGAAGCTTTGCAAGCAGAACAGGAATATCTAGAGAATTTGCAAAATATTTCTGACATCGAAACCCAATTAAAAGCACTTGATGTCACAGAAACTCAAAAACAAAAAGAATATGGTGAAAATATATCAACTATTTCCGATTTACAAGCCCAATTAAAGAAACTAGATAGTGAACAAGCTTCTCAAGCGCAACAAGACCTAGAAAATACTAATAATCGCAAAAAAGAAATTCAAGAAGTTAAACGAGAGATAGCTAAACTGCAACTACAAGTAGGTGATAATAGCAAAATTATTAGCCAATATAACGGTCGAGTTTTAGAAACTACAGTGGCGCAGGGACAAGTAATTAATGCTGGTACTCGTTTAGCAAATATAGAAGTAGAAAATCCTGATAGTAAGTTAGTAAGTTTAGCTTATTTTTCAGTGGCAGAGGGCAAGAAAATTCAATCAGGAATGCCAATTCAAATCACTCCTGAAACGGTGAAGCGAGAAAGATTTGGCGGTATTGTCGGGAAGGTGATTAATATTTCCAATTTCCCCACTACCAAAGAAGCGGCAATTAATGAAATAGGTAATTCCGAAGTTGTTGAAGGTTTAGTATCACAAAAAAACGAAGGATTCATCCAAGTATTTTCTGAGATACAAAATGATGCTCAAACCTTCAGTGGTTACAAATGGTCTTCATCTAAAGGGCCACAGATGAAGATTTCTTCTGGAACTACTACTATTGTGCGGGTTCAGGTCGAAGAACGCGCTCCCATTACGTTTGTATTACCTATTTTGAGGTCGTTCAGTGGCATCTACTAACCCAACTATAGGTCTACCTACGAATTTTTGGCGGTATCTACAAAAACTACTGCCTCAAAGAAGCAAGCGGGTAAAAACACCAACTCTTTTGCAAATGGAAGCAGTTGAATGTGGTGCTGCGGCTTTAGGAATTATCTTAGGTTACTTTGGTCGGATTGTGCCGTTGCCAGAATTGCGGCGAGAGTGTGGTGTTTCCCGCGATGGTAGTAAAGCATCGAATGTGTTGAAAGCTGCTAGAAATTATGGTCTAGAGGCTAAGGGGTTAAGAAAGGAACTAGATAAACTCCCAGACTTAAATCCCCCTTATATTATCTTTTGGGACTTTAACCACTTTTTGGTAGTAGAAGGATTTCGCAACCAGAGAGTGTATCTGAATGACCCCGCTACAGGCCCCCGTAGTGTATCTTTGCAAGAATTTGACGAAGGTTATACGGGTGTAGTCTTGGTGATGGAACCAGGAAGTGAGTTCCAAAAGGGTGGACGTAAACCTAGTATGATTGGGTCTTTGTGGGAGAGGCTACAGAGTTCAACTAGTGCCTTACTTTACTGCTTAATGGCAGGATTTTTCTTAACTTTAGTGGGGATGGCTGTACCCGTATTTAGCCAAATATTTGTCGATGAAATTCTTGTAGAACAAAGATTAGATTGGCTTAATACCTTGCTTTTGGGAATGGCTGTGGCTGCTGTTTTGCAAGGCTTTCTCACATTACTGCGCCTGCAATATTTACGCCGTTTAAAAATTAAATTGTCCGTGGGAATGTCTAGCCGGTTTCTCTGGCATTTGTTACGCCTACCAGTAGGGTTTTATGCCCAACGTTTTGCCGGAGAAATTACCAGTCGGATGAGTCTCAATGACCAAGTGGCTAATGTGCTTTCGGGACAGTTGACCACCACAATTATTGATGCTGTGATGGTGGTTTTCTATGCCTTGATTATGTTGCAATATGATTGGCTATTAACTTTGATTGTCATCAGTTTAGCGATCGCCAACATTTTCACTCTGCGCTTAGTCTCTCGTCAACGGGTAGACCTCAATCAAAAATTAATGCTAGATTTTGGCAAGGCTGAAGGGGTTTCAATTGCGGCTCTCCAAGGCATCGAAACCCTGAAAGCATCAGGCTTAGAATCTGATTTCTTTTCTCGCTGGTCAGGCTATTACACCAAGGCCATCAATAGCCAACAACAAATGGATGTCACCAACCAATTATTTTCCATTCTACCTACGCTTTTAGAGGCTATTTCTAGCTTGTTATTGTTAGTAATTGGTGGTTTGCGAGTCATGGATGGACATCTCAGTATTGGGATGCTGGTAGCTTTTCAAGGCTTAGTAGGGAGTTTTCAAGCACCAGTCGCCAGTCTATTGAATTTTGGCAGTACCTTACAAGAATTAGAAGGTAATTTGGTTCGCTTAGATGATGTTTTAGATAACCCGACTGATAAAGCGATCGCCCAAAGAAACTTAGCTCATGAAGAAGCAGGGGAGCAGGGAGCAAGGGAGCAAGGGAGCTTTCACCCACAAAGGGTGTTACCAAAGTGGAACTTACTTAGGTTTCTCTCTTTATTTCCCCCAGCCCCCAGCCCCCAGCCCCCAGCCTCTTCTCAAGTTATCGAACCATCATCTTATTTTTCAGCCTTGCCCACATTGCAAGGATATGTAGAATTACGTAACCTCACCTTTGGCTATAGTCGCCTAGAACCGCCTTTAATCGAAAATTTTAATCTTTCTCTCAAACCAGGACAAAGAGTGGCTTTAGTCGGTGGCAGTGGTTCTGGTAAGTCTACCATTGCCAAACTCGTCAGTGGACTTTACCAACCTTGGGCGGGAGAAATTCTGTTTGACGAACAATTAACAGAAGAAATTCCCCACCAATTATTAACTAATTCTGTGGCAATGGTAGAACAGGATATTTTGTTATTTGGTGGCACAGTTAGGGATAATTTAACGCTTTGGGATAATACTATATCCGATAAAAACTTAAAACGAGCTTGTCAAGATGCTGCCATTGATGATGTGATTTTGGCTCTCAATGGTGGATATGATGCCGAACTGATGGAAGGTGCGGCGAATTTAAGCGGTGGTCAACGCCAACGCCTAGAAATTGCCCGTGCTTTGGTGAATAATCCCTCAATCCTGATTATGGATGAAGCCACCAGTGCCTTAGATGCAGAGACAGAACGGATTATTGACGAAAATCTGCGGCGACGGGGATGCACCTGCATTATTGTGGCACACCGATTAAGTACGATTCGAGACTGCGATGAAATCATCGTCCTAGAACGAGGCAAGGTAGTGCAACGAGGTACTCATCAGCAATTGTGGCAGACCGAAGGTGTGTACTCACGGTTAATCCGCACAGAAGGGGAAGCCTTGGAGGAGGAATAAAGATGCAGCAAAAAAGATTTCATCAATGTGCCGTACATGGTCAAACCTATATATTGCAAGGTAATGAACCCATACTATTAGATGATCCTGCTAGAGTTTGGGTAATTCAATCTGGCTCTATGGCCTTATTTGCGATCGCACTTCAAGATGGTGTCATAGCAGGAACTCGCCGTTATTTATTTAGTCTCTCTCAGGGACAAGCCTTATTCGGTACTAAAGCCATGAACGGTCAACAGCAAATTTTAGCTGTGCCGATTGGAGAGGTAGAATTACTGCAACTACATCCAGAATGTTTTCCCGAATTAGTTGCTTATGCTGATAGTAGAGCATTTGACTGGGTAGAATCTTGGCTTTGGGAACTTAGTAGCGTGTTATCTGGGGTAACTCTCCCAGTCATTGAGGTGATATCTCAAGGAGAAATGCGGTTTTCTCTGTTGGATGGTCAAACTTTCCAAGGGGAAGTCGGAAATATCTGTTGGGTAAAGATTCAGCAAGGGACTATTCGCTTATTAGGTTTGTCAGAATTAATGCTGACACCTGCAATGGGTTATTTTCCCCTGACTGACAAAATGTGGTTAGAAGCCGTGGAGGAAGTTCAACTCACCACGCTGAAAACCCGTGAATTTTTGAATGCTGACCAACTCTTAGCTGCTTTGTCGGCAATGCACATTCAATTACTGCAATGTGTAGAGTTTTTCGACCGACAAGAAGCAGAAGCAGAAATGATGCGATTGCGCGATCGCCAGCGTCTAAATCGTCAAGTAACTTCTCAAGCATTAGGAGAGTTAGCATCAACTATCAATCCTCAAGATGGCGACTTTTTCTTGGAAGGTACACCCTTGTTAGTGGCGGCTGGGGCTGTTGGGAAAGCGATCGGAGTAAAAATTTCGCCTCCCGCCCGTTCCGAGAATCTCAAACGAGTCAAAGAACCTTTAGAAGCTATTGTCCGCGCTTCTCGGATTCGGATGCGCCGAGTTTTATTAAGAGACAACTGGTGGGAAAAGGACTGTGGGGCGTTAGTCGCCTATACAGAGGTAGATAATCGCCCGGTAGCTTTATTACCAGTTTCTACTACTAGCTATGAATTATTTGATCCCGTTAACCATACCCGTACCAAGGTAGATGAACCTATAGCGATGACACTTGCGCCTGTCGCCTATATGTTTTATCGTTCCTTTCCTGATCAGGTACTCAACACCTACAATGTGATTTTGTTTGCCCTGAAAGGACGGAAACTCGATGTTTTCCTGACTGTACTCACAGGGGTGGCTGTGACGCTGTTAGGGATGCTCACACCCCAAGCCACTGCTATTATTATGGATAATGCCATTCCCGATAGCGATCGCGGTTTGTTACTCCAAGTCGGAATGGGGCTACTGGTTGCAACATTAGGCACAGTCTTATTTCAAATAACTCAGAATTTTGCACTTTTACGCATTGAAACCACCGCCGCCACCGCTACAGAGGTGGCTGTATGGGATCGACTGATGAACTTACCAGTATCTTTTTTCCGCAAATATACAACAGGGGATCTACATTCAAGAGCCTCATCTGTTGGTGAAATCAGTCGTCAACTCAGTGCTAATACAATTATCAAACTAATTACCAGTTTCTTTGCATTATTTTATTTAGGGCAATTATTTAACTATAACTTTCAGTTAGCCTTACTTGCGGTTGCGGTTGCCGTCATTACCAGCGCAGTCACCATCCTTTCTGGTATCCTCCTCGTTGGTAAAGTGCATCCTTTACTAGAATTACAGGGCAATATTTTTGGACAAACAGTACAAATCATTAATGGCATTTCTAAACTACATATTGCAGGAGCCGAAGAACGCGCCTTTGCTTCTTGGAGTAAACACTACACTCGTCAACTCAAGCTAACTCTCAGTACACAACAGTTAGAAGATGCTGTAGTTCTTTTTAATACAGTCATGCCCATATTTACATCTGGAGTCCTGTTTTGGTTAACCATCAACCAATTTAAAACGGCGCAGACTTCCGGCACTATGGCTATTACCATAGGCACTTTCTTAGCCTTCAACACGGCTTTTGATCAATTTGTGAACGGTACTACCAATCTCAGTAATGTAGTCACTGAAATTGTCCAAATTACTCCCCATTGGCAACGTACTCAACCCATTTTGCAAGCTGTCCCCGAAGTAGATTTAAGCAAAGCTGACCCAGGAAAATTAGTAGGCAAAATTGTTGTAGACCATGTAATGTTTCGTTATCGTCCAGATGGGCCATTAATCTTAGATGATGTAAGTATCTCTGCACAATCAGGAGAATTTATTGCCCTCGTTGGAGGTTCTGGAAGTGGTAAATCAACAATCTTCCGATTATTGCTTGGGTTTGAAACTCCAGAAAGTGGAGGTATTTACTACGATGGACAAGACTTATCTGGCTTGGATGTCGAAGCAGTCCGCCGACAATTAGGTGTTGTCTTACAAAACGGCCGTTTGAATGCAGGATCTATTTTTGAAAATATCGCCGGTGGTGCAAATATCACCTTTGATGAAGCTTGGGAAGCTGCGAAGATGTCTGGCTTCGCTGACGATGTAGCCGCTATGCCAATGGAAATGCACACCGTAGTAAGTGAAGGCGGTGGTAATCTTTCTGGAGGACAACGCCAACGCTTACTCATAGCCCGCGCTTTAGTATTAAAACCTCGCATTCTGCTATTTGATGAAGCCACTAGCGCACTCGATAACCGAACCCAAGCAATTGTGAGTGAAAGCTTAGACAAAATGCAGGTGACGAGAATAGTTATTGCTCACCGACTCAGCACAATTCGCAATGCTCATCGCATCTATGTACTCCAAGCAGGACGAATTGTACAGCAAGGCAGTTTTCAGGAACTCGCTTCAATTGAAGGACTATTTGCTCAATTAATGGCTCGCCAAATGGCTTAGTAATAAGCTAATTCACTGACAGATACAAGTTTTGCTCAAAAACACAATTAATAAATAATAAACATAGAGGTGCAAAATGAAAATTCAAATGATTGGTCATGCTTCCATATTTGTAGAAACACAAGATTGCAAAGTAATGATGGACCCAGTGCTTTGGGATAAATTTTGTGAAGTGACAACAAGTATATGCCCTGAGCGAGAAGTTATTTACGACCAAATTCCTGAGTATGATGTACTAGTAATTTCCCATAGACATTTAGATCACTTTGATATTCGTTCTCTTGCTTATCTGCCTAAAAATATTGATGTTTTTATTCCCAAAGATAAGTTAGTAGAAAATTGTCTGCGTCAATTAGGATATTCTCACATCTATACTTTAAGTGACTTTAGTGAAGTCAAGATTGGTTCTACTAACCTCCTAGCTACACGTTCAGAAAATCGCGTACCTGAATATGGGATATTATTTGCCGACCCATCGGGAGTTTTTTGGAATCAAGTAGACTCATTAGTAAATGCAAATACAATTAATTTTGTCAAATCTCAATACCCAACAATAGACTTTTTGTTGGCAAGCTGGCAACCAATGTTAGAAACTGAGTATCAATATAATCAAAGCTTTTCATTCCCATTTTCTGGTTATAGTAATACTCTCCAATTGATGGGCTTGACTCAACCAAGAGCTATTTCTCCTGGTGCGAATGGCTTCAAGTTTATAGATGGTTCAGCTTGGTTAAATAAAGTTGTCTTCCCAGTCACTCAAGAGCAATTTTGTCAAGACATAAAAAAAGTTTGCCCAGCAACAGAAAATATCTTTGCTCTTCAGCCAGGAGATATTTGTGAAATTGAAAATGGCACATCTACCTATCTACCTGCTCAATCACAATTTGTCAAAACAGTTAAAGATGATAGAGATATTTTATCTTTTTCGCCTGTGACAGTAAATGGCGAAATGATTGACAGTAACCCAAACAACTATGATATTCATGAAATGAAAAAAATAATTGAAGAAGAGGTTTGTGTTAACTTACCTAAGTTCTTCATGGAACATAAACAAGATTTATTTGCCCAATATTTCCATTGGGAAGTCAGATACCAACTAGAAGTAATATTTCCAGATGGTTCTCAAACATGGTATTTTGACTTTACGGAAGATCCTATTCAGTGCAGAACAGGATCTAGTGCTTTAGCTAACGTGTTTAATTTCATCACAGCCTCCAGCTTATATGCAGTTTTAAAATCTTATAAAACCTGGGATTATCCTGCTGCTAGCGGATATTTACGTGCATTTGAAAAAATATATATAGCCAGCACTCACGGTGCTATACGTCCCGATATTAAATCACTGAATATTTCTCCTTTAGCTTTAAAGTTTCCTTATGAGGAAGTTTTCAAAAAAGTGTTGGATAAAGAAGTGGAAAAATGGTCAAAACAATCTCAACACAATCAAGTTATTGGAGAAAATCAATCAAAAATCATGAAACTAGGTAATTCTTTTATTAGAATGTATCCAAAAAATATCAATAACCAACAATTGATAACAACTAGTGTGTAGATAGCATCTTGAAATATTTTTAAGCTAAGTCATAGCTTGTAATGACCATAAACATAGAGGTGCAAAATGAAAATTCAAATGATTGGTCATGCTTCCATATTTGTAGAAACACAAGATTGCAAAGTAATGATGGACCCAGTGCTTTGGGATAAATTTTGTGAAGTGACAACAAGTATATGCCCTGAGCGAGAAGTTATTTACGACCAAATTCCTGAGTATGATGTACTAGTAATTTCCCATAGACATTTAGATCACTTTGATATTCGTTCTCTTGCTTATCTGCCTAAAAATGTTGATGTTTTTATTCCCAAAGATCAGTTAATAGAAAATTGTCTGCGTCAATTAGGATATTCCCACATCTATACTTTAAGTGACTTTAGTGAAGTCAAGATTGGTTCTACTACGCTCCTGGCTACCCGTTCAGAAAATCGCGTACCTGAATATGGGATGGTATTTGCTGACCCATCGGGAGTTTTCTGGAATCAAGTAGACTCATTAGTAAATGCAAATACAATTAATTTTGTCAAATCTCAATACCCAACAATAGACTTTTTGTTGGCATGCTGGCAACCAATGTTAGAAACTGAGTATCAATATAATCAAAGCTGTGCATTCCCATTTTCTGGTTATAGCTATATTCTGCAATTGATGGGCTTGACTCAACCAAGAGCTATTTCTCCTGGTGCGAATGGCTTCAAGTTTATAGATGGTTCAGCTTGGTTAAATAAAGTTGTCTTCCCAGTTACTCAAGAGCAGTTTTGTCAAGACATCAAAAAAGTTTGCCCAGCAACAGAAAATATTTTTGCTCTTCAGCCAGGAGATATTTGTGAAATTGAAAATGGCACATCTACCTATCTACCTGCTCAATCGCAATTTGTCAAAACAGTTAAAGATGATAGAAATATTTTATCTTTCTCGCCTGTGACAGTAAATGGCGAAATGATTGACAGTAACCCAAATAACTATGATATTCATGAAGTGAAAAGGACAATCGAAGAAGAGGTTTGTGTTAACTTACCTAAGTTCATCATGGAACATAAACAAGATTTATTTGCCCAATATTTCCATTGGGAAGTCAGATACCAACTAGAAGTAATATTTCCAGATGGTTCTCAAACATGGTATTTTGACTTTACGGAAGATCCTATTCAGTGCCGAACAGGATCTAGTCCTTTAGCTAACGTGTTTAATGTCATCACCGCTTCCAGCTTATATGCATTGTTAAAATCTGATAAAACCTGGGATTATCCTGGTATTGGCGGATATGTACGTGCATTTGAAAAAATATATATAGCCAGCACTCACGGTGCTATACGTCCCGATATTAAATCACTGAATATTTCTCCTTTAGCTTTAAAGTTTCCTTATGAGGAAGTTTTCAAAAAAGTGTTGAATAAAGAAGTGGAAAAATGGTCGAAACAATCTCAACCCAATCAATTTATTGGGGAAAATCAATCAAAAATCATGAAACTAGGTAATTCTTTTATTAGAATGTATCCAAAAAATATCAATAACCAACAATTGATAACAACTAGTGTGTAGATAGCATCTTGAAATCTTTATAAGTTAAGTCATAGCTGATAATTTTCATTAATCTTGGCATAAATTAGCTAAATAAAACATAAACAAAGCCTTTATTGCTGGCTGTGGCTGGTTTTTCAGATTTTGAAGCTAACTCTAAAAATGCGATTTTAATGCTATACCCTCATCTAAAACCAAAGGAAGAAATATTTATGAATACAATCAAAAACAGTGTCAAGAGCATCATCACAGAAGAACACTCTTCTCAACTTCATGTTTGGCATCAATTAGGCTGGAAAAATGTTACTCTAATTTATTTAGATGAACATCTAGATTTTCAATATATTAGTGAAAATCATATAACAGCATTGAAAAAATGCCAAACTTCAGCAGAATTAGCTCAACTAGAAAGACCTAGTCATATATTTCCTGATGATAAATATAGTTATGGTATCGAAAATTTCCTTTTTGCGGCTCATCGCTTGGGAATAATTGAAAATCTCATTTGGGTAACTCTAACTCCCAAAAATAAACTACCAAATTCTATAAAATATATGCGTAAATTACGGGGGTTTTTACAACAGCATAATGCATTTACTGTTAACGATATAACAAATATTACCATTACAGAAGATATAGCTACGGCGACAGTATTTGGATTAAAAATAACGGTATGTGGTTATGAAGATTTAAAGAAATTAAACCTTCCCGAAAACACTTTTATTGATATTGATATTGACTACTTTATTGGCTTGCCTGAGCAATATCCTTTGGTAGATCCAGAAAATGTTTTTGCCTGTTTAAAATCTTTACCTATTAATTATGATACTGTCACTTTGACTCGTTCTGTGAGTAGTGGTTATATGCCACTACGTTACTATTTTTTGGCTGATTATTTAGCAGCTCTTTGGCAAAATGACCTGCGTGAAATAGAACACTATCGCCGTTTATATGCTCTTGATCTACAAGCACGAAATAACAACATAGAAGCCGCTAAAGCAGGCTGTCTTGAAGAAATACAAATCATGCCAAATTGTGCCGCTACTTATTACTTATTAAGCCTTTGTGAAACTGAGCCTCAAAAGTCTGTTAATTACGAACTAATCGCAGGAAAACTTTGCCCTAGCTATTGCCCTAGTGTACTACATTCAGCTAATGCAATTCTAAGCCGTGACTTAGAATATGATAAAAATACACTAAGCTTTTTAGAAAATAAATTAATGCTAGCTGAAATAGACATTGAAGAAAAAATATTAAGTCACTATACTCTAGGAATTTTATATAGTCTAAAGTCTGAAAAAGAAGAGAGTCTTAAACATTATAGATATTGCCAAGAAATCAAACCAGGCAATTATCCTGATTTAAGTTTGAATATAGGTTGTATCTTTATGAAAAATAAGGATTACACGAAAGCAATTAGCTTTTTTGAGCAGGCTTTGGCTGATGAATCGAGCAAGGCTGAAGCACATAAAATGCTTGGGAAAATTTATCTAGAGCAGGGTCAGTATCAGATAGCGGAAGAAAATTTGATATTAGCTGGAGAAATTGTACCTACTGATGAACTAGCAATGAAACTATTAGCTAAATTATACAAAGAAATAGGAGATGAAACAAGCTACAACCATCAAATAAGCAAATATTATCACATGAAATTTTTGTCTCAAAAATTTACATAATTATTAATAATAGCCGCTATTGTCTTAAATCAACATAGCCTTGACAAATTGTCTTAATTATCAATCAAAATTACCATGAATAGCTGTACATTAGAAAATTATCTTCAGGTTGTTGTACCCCACCTTTCACCTAAGTTAGTTTCTCCCGAAGCTTTATCTCATATTCAAGCAATAACAAGGATTTTTCCACTTTCATCCGAGGGGTTATTTGAGTGCCGTCTAGGTGCGAATAACTCCAGGGTAGATTTCTCAGTCCTTGCTACAAATTTAGGTTCAAGTCATCAGAGCTTTGAAAAACTAGATTTTCTAGTGAACTTACCAGAAGTATTTTCTTCAAATCCTATCTGGAGACGTATTCAAAATTTTTGTTCTGCCTGTTGTGGAACAAACTCCCTACTATCTAACAATATAGACAATATTTGGCTGGAATTTGATCTTGATAAAGATCCCCAAAATTTACCAATTCCTAGCTTGTTTTTAGGATTCAAAGAACTAAATTCAGAAAAATATAGTATCCAGATATCTCAAAGTGCTAATGAGCAACTACAAACTGTGAAAACGGCCTTGCACATATTATTTGATGATCATGTTTCACCAATAATTGAAAATAATCTAGGTATTTGTGTAAATTCCTTACCACAAGGCTCTCAAATACTTTATGTAGGAGTTATGTTTTCTCGCCATTTAGATGCTGTTAGAGTCAATATTAGTGGGATTTCTCCTGAATATCTTGAAGATTACCTTGCTCAAATTGGTTGGAAATATTCAATTGAACCTCTCAAAGAAATAATTCAGTCACTAACTCAAATTGTAGATACAATAATCCTCAATATCGATATAGGAACTAGTATTTTTCCGCAGCTAGGTTTAGAGTGCCTATTAAATAATAAAAGTACAAGATGTGAACCAAAATGGCAATTACTTTTAAATTGTTTAGTAGAACATGAATTATGTACCCCAGAAAAATATGATGCTGTTCTCAATTGGTCTGGATATTGTCACGCACAGAATTATCCAGAGTTATGGCCTGATAATTTGATTAAAGTATCTCAATTTCTTGGTTCAAGATGGCATAGCATTTATTTTAGAAATTTAAATCATATAAAGATAAATTATCATCCAGACGGATACTTAGAAGCTAAAGGGTATTTAGCATTTGGTCGCAGTCTTGTCTGTAAATAACACATTCATTAAATTTAATTACTACAAATTTAACTGTTAAAAGTGAAAATTTAAATCCCTGTAGTTTAAGTAACACACCAATTAGCGAGGACTTAAACTACACTATACGCCATCAGAAATGATGATTAATTAGAATTACCTCAAATCATCATACCTAATTACTATAAGAAATTAGGTATTTTTTATTTTTATAAATCAAAACTTTATCTACAAAATGTGTATTCAGATCAAATGATTGTGCATTATTCCCATTAGGAAATTACTATATTATTTAATTATCAACTTAGACCAAATAAAAAATTCATCAACAAGAATGTGTCAAATTAGTTATTGCTAAGGGATGAGCGATTAACAGCATAATCAAATAAACTTGCTAGCATAAACCTAAGCAAAAACTAGATAAATAAGCATTGTTAATAGTTGATGAGTTAAGTTTATGTGATTTAAGTCGATACTCACCCCATATATCTGACGATTCTTAAGGATGATCTATAAATTACCAAGGATTGGCAGAACCTATGGGAGTAAATCATACATACACTTTTTGTAAATTTAACCTCAATTCAGGAGTAATTTCATGTCAGGACAAGAATTTTCACGTCATGAGTTTAACGCACAAATCGCTGCAAAAACTTGGCAGGATGCTGCATTTAGACAAGAGTTATTATCTAATCCCAAAGCAGCTATAGCCAAAGAATTGGGAACAACTATGCCTGATAATTTGCAGATTCATGTGTTTGAAGAAGATAATAACAACATCTATCTAGTGATTCCACCAGTACCAGGTGTGGAAGAAGAACTAAGCGATGAGGCATTAGAGCAAGTTGCTGGTGGCTATGTAGCAACTAGAAAGAGAGGCAGGGTCTTTATCATAGGTTAATTTTGTTGATAGCAGCAAAATAAAAGCTGACGAATAAGTGAGAATAATAGAGATTCTCACGATAAATTTCAACATCATTAACACATCTTTTGAATTGAGTCAGCATTAATTGCAAACTCGATATTAGGAGAATGTAAACATCAGACTATAGTGGAGTTTACATTCTCCTCTACCTATACTGAATTACGAATTCATCTCTAGCTTTCAAAGTATCAGAAAATTTTAAGAACATAAGGAAACTAAAGCGTTAAAAATCTTTCTGAGAAAAAGATTTAGTCATTCATCACATTTAATTTGATTGTTATTAATTATAAAATTTTGTAATAGTTAATATAATTCCCAATGTTTATGTCAACTCAAGAACTAAATCATCAAATGAAAGCAGAATTTATTTTTCCACCTTTTGATATTACAGAATACGATATAGATCACCATGCAGATTTCACCACAATCGATCAAAAATTACTAGCTAAATTTAGTCAAATCAAGCGGTTTAAAGAACGTTGGGAAGTAGACGTAGAGTTTCGTCAACAAGTTTTTACAGATCCTCATAGTGCCTTTGTGCGCCACGGTTTGAAATTACATCCTGAAGATGTCAGACCAATATGGGATGAAGATTGCAATAGCAAGTGGGAACAAGGACTATTAGAGTTTCCACTCTTGAAATTGAGTAATGAGTTCTTTGAAAGGTTGGACTATTTACAAAATATCCACTTAAAGACTGCTCCCAGTAATATCTATATTCGACAATGGCGAGAAAGGCAAATTGTACGTACTGCTAGTCAGTTTCAACCATTGGTTAACCAAATTGTTATTCATGCTCCAGTTTCTTTTGAACTTTGCAAGGGTTGTTCAGTAGGATGCCGATTCTGTGCTGTATCAGCACCCCCTCTCACTGAGATATTCTTATACACTCCTGAAAATTCCAAATTGTGGCGTGAAGTATTAGAAGTGATGACAGGTTTTTTAGGAACTTCTGCGGGTGCTGGCTTTTGCTATTGGGCGACTGATCCCCTAGATAACCCAGACTATGAAAAATTTTGTCTTGATTTTCATGCGATTACGGGATTTTTCCCCCGGACTACAACTAGTCAACCGTTAAAGTATCCAGACCGTCTACGCTCGATTTTAAGATACTCAAGAGAGAAAAACGGTGTATGCAATCGTTTCTCAATTCTGTCTTTGAAGATGTTGGACAGAGTTTATCAAGAGTTTAGCGATGAAGATCTGTTGAATGTGCAAATGAATTTTCTGAATGAAGAGGCAGAAGATTCTGTTAAAGCTCATGCAGGGAGACAACGAGAAATAAACCTCCAAAAAAGTCAAGGAGATGAAGAACCTCATGCACAAGGAACAATTGCTTGTGTATCAGGATTTTTATTTAACATGGTGGAGCGTAGTGTCAAGCTGATTAGCCCTTGTAATGCCAATGAACGATGGCCATTAGGTTATATAGTCTATGATCAAGGAACTTTCGTAGATGCTGATGACCTCAAGAGTTTGATTGAGCGAATGATTCGGGATAATATGCCGCAGACAGTGAGACTAGGCGATGTGTTACGCTTTCGTCCTGATCTGAAGTATGAAGCTCTTGTTGATGGCTTTCAACTTTCTACCCATGTTAAAACCTTCAAGTTCCGTCATGATTCTTTGTGGAAAGAGTTAGGGGTTTTAATCCATCAAGGTAATCACACAACCGCAGAGATTACCCAATTTTTTACGAATAAAGGTGTGTTAGCGACACAAACATCTTACTATCTCAATCTTTTATTTGAGCGTGGGGTTTTAGACTCTGAGCCTCAAATTTAGAGGGTTTTTGAAACCTTTGAAAATCTCAAAAGCTACAGTCTACACTAAGCCTGATGATATATTTACCAATTATGATGCACACTGAAGAGTTACGACAAGAAATAATTGCACGTTCTTTTAACATTAAAGAATTTTGTTTAGATTACCACGATAGTTTTCAAACTATCGATCAGGTTGATCCGCAACTCCTAAGTAAATTTAGTCAAGTTAAGCGGTTTCAAGAACATTGGGAAGCAGATAGTAAATTTCGGGAACAAGTCGTTGAAGATCCTTACAGTGCATTTTTGCGCTATGGGTTGAAACTAAATCCTGAAGATGTCAGACCTAAATGGGATAAAAACTGTAAAAATATATCAGATTTTCCACTGCTAACACTAAGTCAGGCATTTTTTGATCGCTTAGATAAAGTAACAGATATCGATTCTGATGTTAGTCACTTAAATATTCGTGCATGGCGGGAAAGACAAATTGCACGTACCGCCAGCCAATTTAACTTAGCTGTTCACAAAGTAATTCAACACATCCCAGTTTGTTTTGAATTGAGCAAGGGTTGTTCTGTGGGATGTCGATTCTGTGCTGTATCTGCACTGAAATTTAGCGATATTTTCTTATATACTCCCGAAAATGCTCAATTATGGCGCGGCGTGCTAGAAGTCATCACAGACTTTTTAGGTTCTGCGGCTGGGAAAGGTTTTTGCTATTGGGCTACTGATCCTCTAGATAACCCAGATTATGAAAAGTTTTGCCATGATTTTCACGCCATTACTGGTTCTCTCCCCCAGATGACGACTGCTCAACCTCTGAAAAATGTTGAGCAAACACGGGCAATTTTAAAACTCTCAAAAGAGAAAAA
This sequence comes from Nostoc sp. FACHB-190, assembly GCF_014696905.1. Taxonomy (NCBI): domain Bacteria; kingdom Bacillati; phylum Cyanobacteriota; class Cyanophyceae; order Nostocales; family Nostocaceae; genus Nostoc; species Nostoc sp. FACHB-190. The sequence goes on along the minus strand of NZ_JACJQW010000010.1, from coordinate 124,941 downwards.
TGGTATCTGCAATCGCTTTTCAATTCTGTCTTTGAAGATGTTAGACAGAGTTTATCAAGAGTTTAGCGATGAAGAACTGTTGAATGTGCAGATGAATTTTCTCAATGAAGAGGCAGAAAATGCTGTTAAAGCTCATGCAGGGAGACAGCGACAAGCAAACCTGCAAAAAGGTCAAGGAGATGAAGAGGCTCACAGACAAGGAACAATTGCTTGTGTGTCAGGATTTTTATTTAATATGGTGGAGCGCAGTGTTAAGCTGATTAGCCCTTGTAATGCTGATGAACGCTGGCCATTGGGTTATATGGTTTATGATCAAGGCACTTTTGTAGATGCTGATGACCTGAAGATTTTGATTGAAAGGATGATTCAGGATCATATGCCGCGAATCCTCAGACCTAGCGACTTGATCCGCTTCCGGCGTGATCTGAATTATCAAACTCTGGTGGATGGTTTTCAACTCTCAACTCGCATTAAAACTTTTAAATTTCACCATGATGTGTTATGGCAGGAGTTAGGTGCTTTAATTCACCACGGTCAGTATACAACCGCAGAGATTACAGAGTTGTTAACTCTTAAAGGAGTGACATCAGCAAGAATATCTTGTTATCTGAATGTTTTGTTTGAGCGCGGAGTGTTAGATTCTGAGCCTCAACCGCAAGAGGGATAAAGTAAGAAACAAATATTTTTGCGCTAATACAAGTTTCTAGACTCGCCATTGCAGGGGATTTCTCCTGCAATTTTAGTGAGTAAACCTCAATTAATAGGATAGCGATCGCCCACTTTCTTAAACTACTCACTAGCTATGATGATCATTGGAAAGATTTGGCATGGAAACTAGATATCATCAGTCAAATAGACCAAATAATTACAAAATTGTCAACTCTCTAAATACTCAGTTTGACAATTTTAGTCACACAGAAACACCACAACGTCTGCATTACTTTTTTGAAAATCGGTGTGATGTTAGTCCTGATGCTGTGGCTTTGATATGTGATACTGAGTTGCTCACTTATGGAGAACTTGATGTACGAGCAAATCAGTTAGCCCATTACTTAGTCAATCAAGGTATCAATCAAGGGGACAGAATTGGTATTCTGCTGGAACGCTCAATTAATACCTATGTGACGTTGCTGGCTATACTCAAGAGTGGTGCGGCTTTCATCCCTCTAGATGCCTCCTTTCCCCAAGATCGAATTACCTTTATTGCAGAAAACGCATCTCTGAATTTACTGATTAGTACCACAAAATTCAGTGAACTAACTGCTGGGGTTGGCTGTCAAGTTTTGATGTTGGATGCTGTAGCTGAAGATATTGCCAAACAGCCAAAAACGCGGATTTTGTTGTCAGATGCACAAGACGAACTCTGTTACATTATCTATACTTCCGGCTCGACTGGCAGACCTAAAGGTGTAGCTGTCAATCACTCTAATATATGCAGCTTTATCTCTATTTGTACACCAATCTATGGCGTAAAGAGTTGCGATCGCGTTTATCAAGGGATCATCATCGCCTTTGATTTCTCTATTGAGGAAATTTGGCCTACCTTCGCTGTGGGAGCTACCTTGATTGTCGGCCCTACCGATCATCGCAAAATCGGCTCAGACTTAGCTGATTTCTTGATTGAACAGCAGGTAACAATGCTCTACTGTGTTCCTACACTCTTAGCAGCAGTAGATAAAGATGTCCCCTCCATCCATACTTTAATAGTCGGCGGTGAAGCCTGTCCCCAGGACTTAGTGAAGCGTTGGAGTATTGGGGGACGGCGGATGCTGAATACTTATGGGCCGACCGAAACAACAGTTACAGCTTTGTGGACGGAATTAGTCCCAGACAAACCAGTCACTATCGGTAAACCCCTACCATACTACAGTGTTTATATCCTCGATGAGCATCTACAAGAAGTTCCACCAGGTGAGATTGGAGAAATCTGCATTGGGGGAATTGGTGTCACCCAAGGTTATGTAAATCTTCCCGAAAAAACTGCCGCTAAGTTCATCCCCAACCCCTTTACTGTAAGTGAGAAAGAAGAAAAACTATATCGTAGTGGTGATTTAGGTCGGTTTACCCCAGATGGTGAAATAGAATATTTAGGGCGCATTGACCATCAAGTTAAAATTCGGGGTTATCGTATTGAACTGACAGAAATTGAAGCAGTTTTACTAGAAGATCAGGAAGTAGAGAATGCTATTGTCTCCCTGGTATCTATTAATGATACAAACAAAGAATTAGTTGCTTATATCACGCTACATATTCCTGTCACTGATTCTCAAGCTCTCAAACATCGCCTGTATAACTCACTGAGTAGTCGTCTGCCTAACTACATGGTGCCAGCATTCATCGAAATCTTGGATGCAATTCCCACACTACCCAATGGTAAAGCCGACCGTTCACAGCTACCAAATCCCACGACTAAGAGAGTCCGCAAAAACTCTGGTTTATATGTGCCACCAGCTACAGAGATTGAACAAGAACTAGCTAATGCTTGGGGCAATATTTTCGGAAATGACAATATCTCTGTTGAAGAAGACTTCTTTGCGGATTTAGGTGGTCATTCTCTTTTTGCGGCGCGTATCATCTCTAACTTGAGACAGCAACCAACATTACAGCATCTTTCCATTGCTGATTTATATTCCCACACAACTATCCGATCGCTTGCCAATCACATCGAAAGTATCCAAAAACAACAAAGAGAACTTGCTCCGTCAAATCCGCGTACAGTTAGACATCATAGCAACTTGCGAGTCTGGTTGAGTGGAAGCCTACAAATAGTTATGCTCTATGTCCTCTTTATCGTTTTCGGAATGCCATTCATCTTACTGTTAGAGGACTTTCATGAATGGTCATCACCACTGGTAGTTTTTGCGGAAATCAGCATATTTTCTATGATGTGGTTTGTGATTAGTCTCACACTCCCCATCATCGCTAAATGGTTGCTCATTGGTAAGTTTCGTCCAGGCCGCTATCCCTTGTGGGGTTGGTATTATTGCCGTTGGTGGTTAGTGAGAAAAACTATAGATATTGCCCCACTTGATTATCTAGCTGGTTCGCCTCTCCTGCCCTTATATATGCGGTTATTGGGTGGAAAGATTGGTGAAGGCTGTCATATCGGCACGAAAGATTTACATCTGCCTGATTTAATCACAATTGAAGACGGGGCGAGCATTGGCTATGGTGTTCAGGTACAGCCTTTTATAGTGGAAGATGGATGGTTATATCAAGCACCCATCAAGATTGAGGCTAATAGCTTTATTGGGACTAATTCAGTAGTCATGCTTGGTAGTCATGTAGGTCGGGGAGTGCAGTTAGATGAACAGTCTTTAGTAGCACAAGACCAAGTGATTCCAGATTATCAGGTTTGGGCTGGGTCGCCCTCGCAGCCAATTACCGATGCTGATCCGATTTTGAAGGAAATGAACTACCGCAAAACCCCCTCGGTGCAATTGTCGCCAAGACTTTGGATGGGTTTTGTTGCTGGATTTATCTTGCTTGATGCTCTACCCTTCATTATTTTCACTCCAGGGTTAATTTTTGAGTACGCGGTATCCCAAAGACAACTGCTCAAAGGTCTTTTATACACACCCATTGCCGGTTTATTGTATGGACTGACAACCTGTGCTGTAGTCGCCTTTGGTAAGTGGTTAGTAATGCCCAATACTCGTCCTGGGATTTTTCCAGAAAATTCTGGTTTTGGTTTGCGTAAGTGGCTGGCTGACAAATTTATGTTTACGAGTTTGTCACTAACTAACACCCTCTACGCCACCCTTTATACTATGCCTTGGCTGCGTCTGTTGGGGGCGAAAGTCGGGCCGAGATCAGAAGTTTCGACTGTATCGCAGATTGATCCTGACTTGCTGAGATTGGGTAGTGAAAGTTTTGTGGCTGACTTTGCTACGATTGGTGCGGCTAAATATTACAATGGCTTCTTTGCCTTGGGAGCTACTGAAATTGGTAGTCGTTCCTTTGTGGGTAACGCTGCTTTAGTCCCTAGCAGCACATATCTTGGGGATCATAGCTTAATTGGGGTGTTGTCTGTACCTCCTAATCAACCAGTATCTTCTGGTTCATCATGGCTTGGTTCACCAGCAATTTTCCTTCCACGTCGTCAGCAAGATGAGTGTTTTGATGAAAGAGTGACTTTCCGTCCACCTCTAAAACTGGTTTTTGGTCGTCTTGCTATTGAGTTTGTGCGGATTGTTTTACCACTAACCCTTATATATGTGCTGTTCATTGAGAATCTTGTCGGGTTAGCTTGGTTGACATCAAAAGTATCAACACCAATGCTGATAGTTTTGTCACCAGGACTATTTATAGCCTCTTCGTTTTTGGTAACTCTTTTCGTGGCGATATTGAAATGGATAGTAGTTGGACGCTATCGACCGCGTGTAGAGCCTTTGTGGTCTATCTTTGTGCGTCGTACAGAGTTTATTACTGGCTTATATGAAACTGTCGCTGTACCATTTTTACTCAGATGGTTTACTGGGACACCATTGTTAGCACCGCTTTTAGGTTTATTTGGGGCAAAGATAGGTCGCCGAGTTTACATGGAGACTACGTATTTAACCGAGTTTGATTTAGTGCGGGTTGCTGATGATGCTGCGATCGCTAATTTGGTATCTCTGCAAACTCATTTGTTTGAAGACCGCGTGATGAAAATGTCCAAATTAAGAATCGGTCGTGGTTGTAGTGTTGGGCCTCGTTCTGTAGTTCTATATGACTCGGAAATGGAAGCTGGAGCAAAATTAGATGCTTTATCTCTAGTGATGAAAGGTGAAATGCTACCATTTCAAAGCCATTGGCAAGGTATTCCATCTCGCGCAGTTAACTAAGGCTGACTCACTTTTATAAATGAAGTAGAGACGTTGCGTGCAACGTCTCTACTTTTCTGTGGGGTGTGTGACACTGCAAAATTATTTGAACTTATACCAATTTAATGTGAAGTTGCACATATTTCGATCCCCCTAAATCCACGCCACTTGCTACAACGGAGGGAACCTCCGCAACGCAGTGGCTCCCCTTAAAAAGGGGGACTTTGATATATGTTTTTCCGGTTCCCTCCTTTTGAAGGGGATGCTCAAGGGGATCTGATTCTATGCAGCTTCATAAAAAATTGGTATTAGTCATGAAACTTATAGCGTCACACACCAAGCATTGTGATATTTGCATAATTCCTAATTTTTATCAATTTTATCAATGAATCTCTGGCTAAAAATGTTGTAGTTAATCCTCAAAATAGTGCATTTAGTTGTTCTTTATTAAAGAGTATTATGCAGTAGTAGATTAAACCCAGAAATCGATAACCCAATTTTGGTAATGGATGAAAATTGCTTTTCCATTACCAATAATTTCTTAAATTAATCACCATCTCATTTTATCCCTCCTCTCTAAAAAAGTTCTGTCAAATTTACAATAATTGACAGGATTTTTCTTAGTTAATTAGTGAGGTAAACGCTACTTTTGATGATTAAAGATTTTTCTTGTCTGGTTATTATTTATCCAGATTAGAGAACCATAGTTTAATTCACTGGATGGCTTGAAAAATTTTACATGAGTGATTCACTAGAATGACATTATTTGAAATGCTGATACCCCGCTTATTTTATGGTTTAGCCAGTTTTTCTGTATTTGCAATTTTTGAAATTCCTGCAATAGTAGTGGCATCAGAAAATAATGTTAATTACAATCAACCAGAACTTTTGCAAACAGAGATTACACAGCAGGATCTCAAAAACATTGACGAGTTAGTTAGTATCGCTGAACGTAATTCTCCTGACATCCTAGAAGCCAAAGCTGCTAGGGGTTTAAGTCCCTTTAATGATGTGATGAGTGTTAGTTTCTCCGGCACAACATACGGATCATTTAACAATTATGAAGAGTTTTACATTGGTGTTACAGTTAACCCTATTAGGCTCTTAACTGCTACTCAACAATCATCTGTTCTGAAAGCTCGGTTGCTAGAAGAAAAACGCCAAAAAAGAGTGGCTATAGTACAGTATTACGTTGAATACTTGCAAGCACGTCAAGCCGCGAAAATTGCTACCTACCAAATGCAAAAGTTTGCTGATAGTTCACGGGTTGCAAGTGTTAATATCCAAACTCAACTTGGTAATGCAGATTATGTGGCTGCTGTCACAGAAATGTTGAATACAAATACAAGGGAAAGAATTGCTTTAGAGCAATTGGCCGCCAGTGTGGGATTATCGCCACAAGAAGCAAATAGCATTATTAGTAAATAGCAAATTATCAATATATTTTTATTAAAGTTTTCTATCACTCAAAAATAAAATTTATGGAACAACTAATTTCTGTCGTTGAATCTAATCATAATTTTTTAAATCAAAACAATTCTCATGAACAAAAATTTCCCTTACCTTTTTACCGTCCACTAGGGCGTACTGATTTAACAGTGAGTTGCTTGGGTATAGGTGGCGGAGGGGGTATTTCTAGTGAAGATACACTCTATGCTTTTGAGCGAGGAATTAACTACTTTTTCTATTCTAGTGATTTGCATCATTTTATTTATCAAAATATGGCGGATGGATTGCGTCAACTGTGTGGGCGCGGTTCATCAGTGCGGGAAAAAGTGGTGTTAGCGACTGTTACTTATATTAAAAGTCCCGAATCTTTAGTGGGTGTTTTATACGATCAGTTTGAAGAATTAGGGATTGATTATATTGATGTGTTGTTTTGGGGTTGGGTTGGCGATCGCGATGGTGAAGCCATTCGAGATTGCTTTGAACATTCTCCTTATTTGCGGGGGCCAAATACAGGATATCAACAGTTTGTCGAAGAAGCTTTTGGTGTATCTGAACGGCTGAAGAAAATGGGTGCGGTGCGTTATGTCGGTGCGTCTTTTCATAATCTTGATCATGCTCAAGCTTGGTTAAATCATCCTTTTTTAGATGTGGTCATGGTGAGACATAATCCTGCTCATCGCACAGCACAGAAAAAAATATTTGCTAATTTAGATTCACAAGATTTACAACGTTCAGGAATTGTGACGTTTAAATCTATGGGTGAACATATAATACCACCGCCAAGCTTACCTGAGTGGTGTTGGTGGCCTAATATACCAGATTTTTACCGTTATTCCTTATCACAAAATTGTGTAGATGTTGCCTTAATGGGGGTGACAAATAGACAAGAAATTGATGAAGCGATCGCCGCAGTAGAAAAAGGTAGACTATCTCCAGCAGAGATTGAGCAGATTAATCTCTTTGGTGATATGGTGCGTTACGGATTAGATTTTAATCAAATACATCCATTTCAAAAGGTTAAACTCCTGCGACAACCTCAAACTTAGTCAATTAAATAAATTAGAAAAACATCCTAGATTTAATTAATAAATCTAGGATGTTTTTATTTAAATATTATTTGTTGAATAGGGCTAAATATTAAGTAGTGAATAATAAAAATCCGTGATTAACAACTTGATTTAATCAACCTATTATAAAAGTAATCAGACACAACAACAACTCCACTGTTGAGTTAGGTTGACTGAGGTAAAAACAATTCAACATAGAATCAATTATGACTACCAACTCTGAAGAATTTAACCCAACCACATTGGAAGATCGCATTATTGCTAAAGCAATGGAAGACTCTGCTTACAAGCAACGTTTGTTAAGTGATGCTAAAGCAGTAGTAGAAGAAGAATTGGGTGAGAAATTAGGTGACGATGTCACAATTCAAGTATTGCAACAAAGTGCTAATCATCTTTATCTAGTGCTACCAATAGATATTGATCAACTAGTTCGTGAAGGCATCATTAGCCAAGAAGAATTAGAAGCAGTAGCAGGTGGTGGTGTTGTCAGCCGATTGAGCGCGAAAATTAGTATTCACCCAGGAAATGTGAATGGACAGACACGAAATTTTAAAAATATTGAAGCCTCTTTAAAGAGTGCTGTGGCTGCCCTAACTCTTGGTGTTTTAAGCCAAAGACACACCACAAGACCTAAATAAGTGCAAGCAAGAAAATAGTAATTTTCAAGATTGAATATTTCCCACAAGCAAATTCACTAAACTGCAACCATGACTATAAACTCTGAAGAATTCACCCCAAGCACCTTAGAAGAGCGTATTATTGCTAAAGCAATAGAAGACCCTGCTTACAAGCAACGTTTGTTAAATGATGCTAAAGCAGTAGTAGAAGAAGAATTGGGTGAGAAATTAAGTGACGATGTCACAATTCAAGTATTGCAACAAAGTGCTAATCATCTTTATCTAGTGCTACCAACAGATTTGGATCAACTAGTCCGCGAAGGCATCATTACCCAAGAAGAATTAGAAGCAGTAGCCGGCGGCTTACGCATAAGAATTACTAAACCTGGAAACGTAAAAAGTAAGTCAGAGCTTTTACAAAGTGTCTCAGGTATTAGTGCGACAATCTCATCTGTAATTGGTTCAATTTACTATAACGTCAAGTCTCGCAAAGGTTAAGATAACCTTTTTCATCGAAATCATTCAAATGCCTAAGAATGGAGTACATAGCTAGGTATTCAAAGCTATCACACTGGTTTAAATACTCTATGAAACTATGTACTCCACTTCATTGAGACTTGGTATAAGTTAGAACAATTCATCAAACTGTTCTCTAAATTCATCATCCATCATGACTACAAATTCTGAAGGATTGAGTCCTGAAAGTTTGCAAGAACTTATCATTGCAAAAGCAATAGAAGATCCCGCCTATAAACAACGCTTATTAAGTGATGCTAGAGCGGTTTTAGCAGAAGAATTAGGTGCTGACTTACCAGAAAATTTATCAGTTGAGGTTTTACAACAGAGTCCCAAACAACTCTATTTAGTATTACCAATTGATATTGATGAACTGGTGCGTGATGGAATTATTTCTCAGCCAGAACTAGAGGCTGTTGCAGGGGCATCAATATCCTTTGTATCAAAATTGATTGCCAGCACAGCTGCTCAAGTTTCTGTTTTTGCAGGTATAGAACATACCCTGAAAAAGTGGCAACAAAGACGAAAGTAAATATCATTCCTGAATTACAAGTTGCTATTTATAACTTGTAAAAGAATGATAACAAAAACAATTAAACTTCAATCAATACTGGAGAATTAACCATGTCTATCAATTCTGAAACCATCAACGCTTTAGAAATTCAAGAACGTATCATTGCTAAGGCAATGGAAGACTCTGCTTATAAACAACGTTTGTTGAACAACCCTAAAGCAGTATTGCAAGAAGAATTAGGTGAACAATTACCTGCAAATTTGACAATTGAAGTTCTACAACAAACTCCAAAAGAACTTTATTTAGTATTGCCAGTCGATATCGATCAATTTGTTGATGATGAGGCAATTGCTGAGGAAGAGTTGGAGGCTGTAGCAGGAGGATTTATCTTCACAGCCGTTGTAGCTGCAAGTCCTTATGCTGTTAAGCAATCTCCAAAAGTTTCCAGAGCAATAAGTAAAATTTTTAAATAAAAGTTTCCTTAACAGGATTAAGGCAACAAAGGAATGTCTATGATGGGGAATTGAAACCCCCATCAAGACTTACCGCCTGTAGCCGAGTAACTATTGGAGGGTAAATCATGAGTAGCAATCATCAAGAATTTGACGTAGAAGAATTTAAGAATAGCTTAATTGCTAAGGCAATTGAAGATCCTGCGTATAAAGAACGCTTGTTAAGTGATGCGAAAGCAGTTGTAGAAAAAGAACTAGGGACAAATTTACCTTCAGGTGTGACTATTGAGGTTGTACAACAGAGTTCAAATCAACTTTATCTGTTGTTACCACCAGAGATTGATGAAAATATTAGCGATGAAGAATTAGAGGCTGTCACTGGAGGAGGCGGATATATAAAATTTGTGAAAAAGACAGTGAAAAAAGTTGTTGAACCTTGGACTTAGATTATTTAGCGTAGCCAAAGTTTAATATACCCTAAATCTTCATAAAAATGGCGTTGGGAGGGATGAATAACTACTTCATCCCTCAAATAGATTTTCACACCTTAACTCTCATCTAAATTTCATCTGACTACTGTGCATTTTTATACACAACAGTTCAACTAATTCTATAAACAAGTAAAAACACTTTTGATGCTGGAATAAAGCAAGTAATGTATTGACTTGAATTAGACTTAATTAGTCTTTTGCAATGTGTTCAGATTTGTTAATCACTTTCTAGAACGTTTTTAATATCTTATGGAATTTACTCAAGAACAATTAATTAGCATTGTAGAAAAATCTAGTACATTATCGGAGCGTCTTAGCTCTAATTTTGTAGTTAGTCAGCTAAAAAACTTAGATGATTTAGTGAATAATAAACTTCAAAAATGGTGTGAAGCTGTTGCTAATGGGGACAATCAAAAATTTGAAAATCGCCTAGCCTGGGATGGGTTGACTTTAGAAGATGCGCGTCGTGCTGTTGCGCCTGTATCTTTGGTTGATCGAGTTAATTTACCTGCTTGGACTAAAACATTAAATGAAGGTGTGAAAGCTGCTGATGTTGCATTTTCACAAGGTATAGAGTATCTCTGCGTTGATTCTGAAGAATTAATTCCCTTTGAAGAAATATTTTTACCATTTGTTTATATAGCTAGACAAAAATTAACTGCACGCGCCGGACAAAATTATCACCAACTTTCAGAAAATGCGCATGGGTTATTAGAGCGGAGATTGTTGATTACTTTTTCTGAGATGGCTGCTCACGCTATGGAGTTAAAATTTTCTAGTTTTCGTGCAACTAGACAATCTGCTCTTGCTTATATACTAAGACAGTCGGATGATAATGTGAAGCGCGATCGCTATACAGAATTTATCCAACAAATGCTCAATCAGGATGGACTCATTACCTTTTTCTTAGAATATCCTGTGATAGCTAGGCTGTTAGCTATCACCATTGATTTTTGGGTTGATGCTATTGGCGAATTTTTATCACACTTAGCCGCAGATTACAGCGAAATTCAGCAATTATTCCAGCCTGATGCAGATTTAGGACAGGTTGTAGAAATTAAATCTAATCTTTCCGATTCTCATAACGATCATCACACCGTCATAATTCTTACCTTTGCTTCTGGCTTAAAATTAGTCTATAAACCAAAGGGTTTACATATAGATGAAGCCTATTTCAATTTCCTATCTTGGTTTAACCAACAAGAAGCTGATTTAGCATTTAAGTGTTTAAAAATATTAAATCGCTCCAATCATGGTTGGGTTGAGTTTGTCGAATATTCACCTTGCGAAGATGAGCAGGCAATCAAGCGATTTTATCAGAGGACTGGAGTTTTATTAGGTTTATTATATATTCTAAAAGGTAATGATTGTCATCTTGAGAACCTTATAGCTTGTGGTGAGCATCCAGTTGTGATTGATTTAGAAACGATCATGCACCCTACAGTCAAGGAGGAAGAAGATACTAATCAATCTTTTAATGCTGTGGAATTGGCTTTGAAATTTATTGTACAGGATTCCGTTTTGCAGACTCATTTACTACCTCAATGGCACGTAGTATTTGGTGGTAAATTAGTTTGTGATTTCAGTCCATTAGTGGTAACTGATGTCGAAAATAGTCAATATGATGCACCTATTTTTCTCGATATTAACACTGACAAAATGCACCTGAAGTATGAAGAAATCTCCATTAATTTAGATGGAAAGCATCTGCCTCAATTGGGAGATTTACAAATCTCTCCAGACAATTATGTAGAAGATTTAATCATGGGATTTCAAAAAATATATTCTCTCATGATTGCACAACAAAAATTTTTATTGAGTGATTATAGCCCATTATTGAACTTTCATCATCAGCGAATTCGGTTCTTGTTTCGAGGTACTCAGACTTATGCCTCTGTATTAAGTAATGCTCAAAGAGCCGAATATTTAAAAGATGGAGTTGACCGCAATATAAAACTTGAGCTTCTTAGTCGAGCGTATATTTCTGAGCAAAATAAACCTTTATTTTGGCCATTGCTAGAACAAGAATTGCAAGCAGCATTACAGATGGATATTCCATACTTTAGTGCAATTACAGATAGTGAACAGATATTTTCTGGATTGTCATCTGTGCCATTTGCAGATTGTCTTATGTCTACTTTTCCACAGGTAATAGCTCGAATTAATGAACTTAGTGATAATGATTTAAGCAGACAAATAGAAGTGATTCGTGGGGCTTTTAATAGTAGTATTGTTAACCCTTTAGAAGAGAGTTTTGCTGCTAGTGTTGAAACACCACAAGCAACTGCGCTTAATCTGACAACCTTGAGCCAAGAAGAAGGTTTAAAACAGGCGATCGCTATTGCTGAAAAAATTCAATCACAGGCATTTTCTACTGAGAATGATGCTGCTTGGATTGGTTTGGAATACGTTGCGAAATTCCGCAGGTTTCAGTTAAAAGCCCTTGGACATCATTTATATGATGGCAGTTGTGGAGTAGCTTTATTCTTAGCCGCATTATGGTCAGTTACCAAAGACGAACAATATCGTCATTTTGCGCTTAAGGGATTGCAACCATTACGGCAAAATTTACGTAATTTCAACTTAGATGATTCCACAGAATTAACTGAAAATATAGATGTTGGTATCTGCACAGGATTAGGTTCACTTATCTATGGATTAGTGCAGATTGGTAATCTGCTAGATGAACCGAATTTGTTAGATGATGCCCAAAAATTTGCCAGTTTAATCACACCAGAAGTCATTAGCAAAGACCAAGATTTAAATATTAGTTCAGGTTCGGCGGGTGCTTTGTTAGCATTCCTCGCCTTCCACAAAGTTACAGGGGAACAAAGATATTTAGAACAGGCTGTTAGCTGTGGAAATCATCTATTACAGCAGGGAATCACCAGTGATGTAGGGATAACAGCTTGGAATACCGCAGAAAAGAAACTGTCACCAGGGTTTGCCTATGGTGCGGCTGGTATTGCCTATGCTTTGTTGAGATTATATGATATCACTCTGGATGGTAATTTCTTGTTAGGTGCAAAAGAGGCGATCGCCTATGAACGTAGTCTTTTGCTTGCCGAAACCAACAATCAAAATCATTCATTTCCCCTTGGTTGGAGTCATGGTACTGCGGGTATTGTGTTAGCTCGTTTGGGTAGTTTGACAATACTTGATGATGAAGAAATTTGTCAAGAAATTACAAGTAGTTTAAATAGCATCCAGAACAGTAACTTAAATTTAGTTGACAGACTCTCTTGTGGTAACTTTGGTATTGTTGATGTTCTCTTGGAAGCTGCTACCAGGCTTTCACACCCAAATTTATTAGCAGATGCCCAAAAACTAGCTGCATCTATTGTCAACAAAGCCAACGATACTGGTTATTTCTATTTGTTTTCTCCACATCACCAAGATATGTATAATCCTGGTTTGTTCAATGGGATGGCTGGAATTGGCTATGAATTATTAAGACTGAGTTATCCAAAATTATTACCTGCTATTTTGCTGTTTGATTAAATTGAGCCGCTTATTGATCCGAGCGAGATACGGATACCGTTCGTTACTTCCCCAAACAGATAAACTGACCTAAATGAGAACTTTCTGAGCAGTTGTATTGAATTCACGTTCGTTTCTTGGCGAAAGTGGGTAACTTGAGCAAGTAACATACGGAAATGAAGACATGCTAATGTTACTGTTTAAGGTTGGCAATGAACGGTATGCGATCTCCGGATTTCTCACAAATTGCTTATCATCTATACATTTTCGCAGTTTTTGAGAGACCATTTATAAATTAAATCTTTAGAGGGCTAGACGACGTAACAGTCCATTTTTAGAGATCGCCATTTTGTCTCATTTCCCGTTCAATAATTTCCTTGATAAACTCAGGAATTTCTTTTTCCAAACTGATAGCCTGTTGTCTCAATTTTTCATAAATCTCAATGTCATCTCCTTGCCACATTAAATCTATTCGCCTAATCTCTTGCATTGCGATGTGTGTGTAATGTTCTGGATACGCCCAATAACATGACAAACAAATAGATTTATCCTGAATGCTATTCCAATTTTCACAATGCTCACATGACCAAGACTTAGCTCGATTAGCCGAACCACAAAGTAACATAAAACTTTCTGGTGCTAGTTCTGGTTCTCCATCAACTTCAAACGGAACACGATGATCAATCTGTAACTCACGCTCTTCAACTTTTTCTAAATAGATGAAGCATTTACAACCATATCTCCTGATTAATTCGTTTTTAATCTGTTTTGATAAGCCTGTTCTACCAGATAACCTAGAAAACCTTGCCTTACTAACATCTCCAAATCTGTAGGCTGCTATCTTTCTTCCATCACTTCCTGTTACACGGAAAGTTTCGAGAGGAATTCCATGTTCTCGAACATCTCTAGCTGCTCTTGGAGGATGGTTGTAACCATATCTTTCCTTCAGTTCTTCCGTTGTAATAAAACCATATTGCAAAATATGATCAATAACAGCTTTTGGCCTTTTTGCTGTTACTGACTGACAAAGTTGTATGAAATCATTAGGTAACTGCTGATAACTATCCATACATTTCCAAAAGAGTAGGCTGTCTCGCTGCTTTGCTAATATAGCTCTCTAGCTCTGAAGATTGTCCATGTAGTATATTTGGCGACAAGTATAAAGACTCTATTGTTATTTCCTCTCTTCCCAGTAGTGTTGCTTGTGACGATCTACCTACTTCAATTTCAATCTTTTTAAGTCCTAGCTCTTTAGGTAATGGAAGACCAAAAGTTTTAGTGCCTCGCTTGCCATCATAACTAATTGCAAATGCTACACCACGTTGATTTAACTGTTCAAGAATTAGAACAAAATCATCAAAATTAATTCCTGAGAAATATCTTGAATCTCTATTTCCACAAACGCCCTGATATGGAGGATCTATATAGACAAAATCACTACTCTTAGCTTCTGCCAAAACTTCTCTATAATCCAGGGATGTAAACCTACATTTATCTTTTAATAAGGCAGAAACCCCTTCTATATTTTTCCTCATCTTGTCAGGCTGAGTTCCCTTTCGTCTCTTATCAGGACTTTGATTAAATAAACCATCGGAGTTATAACGAACAGATCCTTTTACACATCTAGCTAACAAGTATAAAAAAAGTTTTGGATCATTAGTTTGATTAAAATTTTCTCTAACTTCAAAGTAATGCTTGATAGAATCATGATGTTGCTCATTCCATATATTGGAATAAGCACTTATTATTTCCTCTGGTCTTTCTACAATTAGCTCTAATAATTCAATAAGCGGTTTATTAATATCATTAAGCCAAAAACTTTGAGAAATATGTTTAGAAGCAACTGCTATACTAATTGCTGCTGTTCCTGCAAAAGGTTCTAAAAATCTCTCCACTTTATTAGGTAGAAAATTGAGAATAACTGATGCAAGTTTTCTCTTACTACCCTGATATTGAATTGGGTGTGGTAAGCTAACCATTCTCAATAGCAGAATAAATTAAAATAATTTATTTTAACATGAATGTAAATATTTTATAAATATAAAATATTTACTGTTACTCCTAATTACAAATTAAGACAACTAATACAAAATTTGTAGAAATTAGCAATACTATTACTGCAAAAATGAAAATGTAGCTTGTTGGATATAGCCCTTCGTTTTAGAATTATTGAATAGCCTTATAAATCTTCACCTTCAACTCCACCCGCATTGAAGCCGTAACCAATCAAATCCTCAAGCGTGAGTTCAATAACCTGCTCGTCCTTTAGATGAGCAGCTATCAAAGCCAGCCGATGTAATTCTTGTTCAATTTCAAAAATCCGGTTACAAAGTTGCTGAATTTCTTGTTTTTCCTCGCTAGAAATATCATCTTGCGAAAAGAGAGTATAGCCGCTTCTAACACCATGACCATAATCGTATCGAGAACTACGAATCATGTAGGAACGGACTTTTTTTATGTCTTGCAAGAATGTGTTTAGCACCTGATTGCGTTTATCAAGCCGTGATTGCAGTTGCTGTTGACGTTGTGCTATGGCTTGTTTAATCTCTTGGCCTGTTTTGTGAAAGGTGATATTGATAGACATTTGAAGTATTTTATTATAGTTTATTTCAACTTAACAACTGATAAAATCCGGGTCGAGAATCTGGTATATTGTGTAAGGGCATTCAGTTGGAAATATTTCTATTGGTATTTGCGTTTCCTTTGCCGCATCTCTACGCGCACGTAGATAGTATTTCTCCACCCACTCTAAATCTTGAATCAAACGTTGCAAACTTGGTGTATCTTCTAAACAATCTTGAATTTTATCTCGACAGTTAGAAAGTGTATTATTCCAACTTTGCGTTCTTTTCTCAGGTTGGTACTGACATTTTAGTAAGTGCATCATTAGCACTTGTAAGTAACTACCAAGTTCCCTTTGTTCACTGCGCCCCAACGCTTCTAATTCCTCTACCAAATTTTTAACGTCTAATTCTGCCCAAAGTCCCTTTTTTAAATATTCAGCTTGTTGTTGCGTCCATTCTAAGAAGTCTTGATCATAGAGTTCTGCTTTACCCATGAGCTATTACTCTCTTGTCTCATCAAGGGGATTTTACTAAATTTACAATTACACTCAATCTAGCACCTATAGTCAATTTGAGTAGTTGCACAAGTTTTTAAATCAGTTGTACAAATATTCAAATATTACTACAGTTTTTCGATGTTGCTCATTCTTCACGTTCGTTTCTTGGCGAAAGTGGGTAACTTGAGTAAGTCAGGACTGACGCACAAAAATTATCTGTGGAGATTGGGTGAAAGGGTTTGGGGTGTAAGGATTTTGAATCAGTACACCCCTATACCCTCGCCAAAACCCTTGATTTTTAGTTTTGATGCGTAAGTCCTATAAGTAACATACGGAAATGAATACATGCTCATGTTACTGTTTAAGGTTGGCAATGAACGATATGCGATCGCATCTCAAGAAGTTGTGGAAGTTATACCATTGGTTATTCTCAAAAACTTGCCACACACACCAAAATATCTAGCTGGTGTATTTAACTACCGTGGTTTTGTTGTACCAGTTGTTGATTTATGTCAATTGATGCAGGGTAAAAGCTGTGGCGATAATTTGAGTACACGAATTATATTAGTTAACTATTGTCAACATAATCATACTCAACATATTTTGGGTTTGATGGCAGAACAAGTAGTGGAAACATTGCACAAATCTCAAACTGAATTTATTGATGCTCATATTCAGATAGATACAGCACCATATTTGGGCAAAATGATTGTAGATGAACGCGGAATGATTTATTGCCTTGATATTCAATCCTTGTTATCGGAAACAGAGCAAATAAATTTCTTATCGGAAAATCTTTTAAATAGAGTTTAGGGCTTCAATGTTAGGGATGAGAATGTGTATGAATATTTTGTTTAATTAGTTAGTATTAACTGATTTCTGAATAAAAAACACTAATCTCTAGCCTCTAGCCCCTAGCCTCCAGCCTGATGTAATTTAAAGACAGTCATAATGGTGCAATCTGTCATTGAAGCTTTACTGAGAAGCAAAATTGGTTTAGATGTTAACTCAATTGGTTCTGGTGCGATCGCTAGTGCGATTTATCAACGAATGGCAGATTGCGGTATATCAGAGATGTCTAGCTATTGGGGATATTTACAAGATTCTCCCCAAGAATGGGAAGCATTAATTGAGAATGTGATTATTCCAGAAACTTGGTTTTTTCGGGAACCAGAATCATTTGCGCTGCTCAAAAGCTATGTATTATCAGAATGGTTGCCTAAAAAACCGCAAGGTGTGTTGCGGGTTTTAAGTGTACCTTGCGCCACTGGTGAAGAACCATATTCGATTGCGATCGCGTTATTAGAAGCTGGGTTAACATCTACTCAATTTCACATTGATGCTGTTGATATTAGTAAACAATGTTTGTTAAAAGCCCAAACAGCAATTTATGATAAACACTCATTTCGTGGTCATAACTTTACTGCTCAAGCAAATTATTTTAAATTAATTGATTCTAAATATTATTTGCAATCATCAATCAAAAATTTGGTAAGGTTTATCAACGGTAATTTAGCCGATACTAATTTTAGTGTCTATCAACAAAAATATGATATAGTTTTTTGCCGCAATTTATTAATCTATTTTGACAGTAAGACTAGAGAACAAACCATTCGCATTCTCGAAAATTTACTTGCTAAAGAAGGTTTATTATTTGTTGCGTCTGCCGAAGCTACATTACTCATGAAGACTCAATTAGTCGCTGTCCGTCAATCTTCAGCGATCGCTTATCAAAAATTGAGTCATCACCAAGATTTGATAACTACACAAAAATCATCTGAATTGACTATTCACAACAAGGTAGAAATTGCATCACCCCAAGATATATCTGTAAATCATTCTAATAGTAATTTATTCGATTTAGCTAAACTTGCAGCTAATCAAGGTCGCTTAGAAGATGCAATTCAACTATGTAAAGACTACCTCAAGCAAAATCAAATCAATGCCGAAGCTTATGTTTTGCTTGGTGAAGTACAGCAAGCAATGGGACAAAATGAACAAGCTGGAGAATCTTTTCGTAAAGCAATTTATCTGCAACCTAATCATGAAGCAGGATTGACTCATTTAGCCTTACTCAAAGAACAGCAGGGAGATAAAACCAGTGCTGATTTACTTTGGCAACGCATCTACAGATTACAGTTTTGATATGTGAATAATTGAGACAAGGGTGACGGGGTAGACAAAGTAGACAAGGTAGAGGTGTTTGTAATTCATTTAGGATTTTTTCACTTATTTACAACCCCCAGCACAGTATGGCGTAAATAAACAGACCATAAGAAATTACTAAAAGGCTTGTGATGTCGTTATTATTTCTTTTTACTTTTGCCGTTTTACTTTTGCCTTGTTGTACTAGCCCCTAACCTCTAGCCTCTCTTATCGAGCTTCAATTACAAAAAGTTCACACTTATTTAAGTAAGTTAATAACATTAGAGAAAATTTAAATAACTGAATTGTTAGTTTGCTTTTTTGTTGGGGAACCTTAGTATTTGTAAGCTTTGATCAGATAAATCAAAAATAAAAATGCTAGATAATTGGAAACTTAAAGATAGAACTTTGTTAGGATTTGCTATCCCGACAATTTTAATATTTGTTTTTAGTGTGATAGTTTATGCCACTAGTAGTCAGACCAGGATTATTTATAAACAAGTGGGAATGTCAAACGAAGCCATTATAGGGACAAATAATATGGCCTTGAGTCTGGCAAACATGAATTTGGCAATTCGGCGATATTTATATAATCCGAAAAAATATCAAGATGCGTTGGAAAGATATGCTTTTTTTAATCAAAGGTTTCAAGAAGGATTGAATATTGCTTCTAAGGTTGCTGAAGATAAATTTCAGGAAGAAAGATTAAAAACAATGCAGAATATGTTCAATGAATTTGAAATGTTGGTTAAAGATACGATCACAACACCAAATTTTGAGAACAATAGATTTTTAATTGAGCAATATCTAGAAAAATCTGGTGATATGAGCTATAAATTCCGTCAAATTCATGAGGAGTTTGCTAGTCACCAAAAAGAAATTATGAGCAACCGGATTGAAGGGACAAAAGTGATGCTCAACTTGATGAGTTTATTAGCGGTGTTAGTAACAATATTAACTATAGCGATCGCATTTTTTGTCACTTCCATCATTTCTCGGTCTTTGGGTAGTCGAGTTTCTCAGGTTGTAGATGTCGCCGAGCAGATTTCTGCTGGTGATTTCACTTTATCTTTGCCTGAGAGCGAATTGAAGACCAAAGATGAAATTGGTCAAATCATGGCATCTTTTCAGATTATGTTGCAAAAGTTGAGTACCTTGATTCGTCAAGTCCAAAGTTCAGGTATTCAAGTCACAACCTCAGCCACCCTGGTAGGTGCTGCGGGTACACAGTTAGAAACAACACTCACAGAACAAGTAGCATCAACAAACCAAGTCACAGCCACAGCCAAAGAAATCGCCGCCACCTCCAAAGAACTAGCACACACAATGGAACAAGTGGTCACAATGTCCCAAGCGACAACCACAGCCGCGAACATCAGTCAAACAGACTTGCAGCGCATGGAAACAAGTATGCGTCAATTAGCAACAGCCACAAACACCATCGCCACGCGACTAGGGATTATTAGCGAAAAAGCTAACAACATTAATAATATTGTCTTAACAATTACTAAAGTTGCCGACCAAACCAACTTGCTATCGTTAAACGCTGCCATTGAAGCAGAAAAAGCCGGAGAATATGGTTTAGGGTTTGCGGTAGTAGCTAGAGAAATTCGCCGATTAGCAGACCAAACCGCAGTCGCCACATTAGATATTGAACAGATGGTCAAACAAATGCAATCTTCGGTGTCAACAGGGGTGATGGAAATGGATAAATTTGCGGTGGAAGTCGGGCGGAGTGTGGCAGATGTCAGCCATATTAGTAGCCAAGTTGGGCAGATTATTCAGCAGGTGCAAGACTTAAACCCACGTTTTGCGGCGGTGAATCAGGGAATGGAAATGCAGTCATTAGGAGCGCAACAAATTAGTGATGCAATGGTGCAGTTAAGCAGTACCTCAATTCAAACTGCCGATTCTCTGCGAGAAATTAATCAGGCGCTTGCCCAACTTAATCAAGTCGCTCGTGGTTTACGCCAAGAAGTTTCTGTGTTTAAAGTTAATAGCAATGCTGTAGTACCGACTTTATCGTAATTTCAAAATAATTATCCTCGAATTACGGATGCCAATTTCCCGCAACAAAGGCTATTAATGGCTAATTAACCGAGGTTTAGCTGTTGTAGTGGAATTAAATGCTTAAATTATGAATTTTCTGATTGATTAGTTATTAATTTCTATTTCTAGAATAACAAATAATCACAAAGGAAAATAAGATGCCGCGAGGTATAAAAATCAATCATTTTATCATGGGTGGATGTACGCTTATTGTTGGGTTAACAGGGATTGCCAGCTATATTTCTAACTCAAATACTAATTTACTTATAGCATCGAATAATTGGGTGAATCAAACTTATGCCATCAAATCTCAGTTAAAGGAACTGGAAAAATTTTTACTTGATGCTGAAACAGGTCAGAGGGGCTTCATTCTTACTAAAGAAGAAAGATATTTGGAACCATATAAATTAGCTCAATTCAAGTTAAAAGATACTTTTATTCAAGTCAGAAGCAAAATTTTAGATAATTCACGACAAGTTAAAACTCTGGGGGAAATTGAACAATTAAGCCAAGCAAAAATGGCTGAACTAGAAACAACTATTAAAATGCGGCGACTTGGGCAGGAAAAAGAATTATTGGCTCTGATTTTATCCGATCAAGGTAAAAATTTGATGGATGACATCAGACTCAAAATGAATGAGATGTTAGCGGTGGTAGACCAAAGTTTAGTCGAAAGACAAAAGCAAGCTAGTCAAATTCAACGTGTTGCTGTCTTGGTGAATTGGGGAACTTTTTTGGGGATTGTGATTGTAACTATAACTGTTTGTTTGGCAATTATCTTAATTCCTAGTCGGGAGTTGGCGCGGTCTTTGCAAACAGCTTTTCATTTAGCTGACAAAGTAGCGGCGGGAGATTTTACCAGTAATGTAGAAGTCACTGCCAATCATGAGATTAATCAGCTAATGGCAGCACTCCAAACAATGAAACAGAAATTGAGTACCTTGATTCGCCAAGTCCAAGGTTCAGGTATTCAAGTCACAACCTCAGCCACACAAATAGCCGCAGCCGGCAAACAATTGGAAACAACACTCACAGAACAAGTAGCATCAACAAACCAAGTCACAGCCACAGCCAAAGAAATCGCCGCCACCTCCAAAGAACTAGCGCACACAATGGAACAAGTGGTCACAATGTCCCAAGCGACAACCACAGCCGCGAACATCAGTCAAACAGACTTGCAGCGCATGGAAACAAGTATGCGTCAGTTAGCGACAGCCACAAACACCATCGCCACGCGACTAGGGATTATTAGCGAAAAAGCTAACAACATTAATAATATTGTCTTAACAATTACTAAAGTCGCCGACCAAACGAACTTGCTCTCGTTAAATGCTGCCATTGAAGCAGAAAAAGCTGGAGAATATGGTTTAGGGTTTGCGGTAGTAGCTAGAGAAATTCGCCGATTAGCAGACCAAACCGCAGTCGCCACATTAGATATTGAACAGATGGTCAAACAAATGCAATCTTCGGTGTCAACAGGGGTGATGGAAATGGATAAATTTGCGGTGGAAGTCGGGCGGAGTGTGGCAGATGTCAGCCATATTAGTAGCCAAGTTGGGCAGATTATTCAGCAGGTACAAGACTTAAATCCCCATTTTGCGGCGGTGAATCAGGGAATGGAAATGCAGTCATTAGGAGCGCAACAAATTAGTGATGCAATGGTGCAGTTAAGCAGTACCTCAATTCAAACTGCCGATTCTCTGCGGGAAATTAATCAGGCGCTTGCCCAACTTAATCAAGTCGCTCGTGGTTTACGCCAAGAAGTTTCTGTGTTTAAAGTCAAAAGTGATGATTTTTCATCCTTCACCCCAGTTGATGTAGCAGCTTAATCAAGAGATATGACCATTGACTTATGACCACTCAAGTAGAAAGTTGTTGGAATTTAATTGGCATTGAGGGCGATCGCACTTGTGCGGAATTATCTACACATATTCATTGTCGCAACTGTCCGGTTTATTCGGCGGCTGGTCGCTGTTTACTAGAACGCCCAACACCAGAAAAATATCGTCATGAGTGGACACAATTCATTGCGGAATCTCCCGCCCAGAAAAAACCGCATCTACCTACCTACGCGGTGCGAACCAGTGAAACTCTAACAGTAGTAATTTTTCGGTTGCATCAAGAATGGTTGGCACTGCCGGCACAGGTGTTTAAAGAAACCACACCTCCGAGTGTGATTCATACCCTACCCCATCGCCACAACCAAGTCTTACGAGGATTAATTAACATTCGGGGTGAATTGCTTTTATGTGTTTCCTTAAGTCATTTGTTAAAAATTGAACCCAGTGAACCACCCCAAGCAAGTCTGAGTCCTGTATCTCATTCCCGAATGGCAGTTATCGAAAAAGCTGGTAATGCTTGGGTGTTTCCGGTGGATGAAATATATGGTGTCCACAGATTTCATCGACGAGAATTGCGTGATGTGTTACGTAATGTCACTCAAACTTATACCAAAGGTTTATTTTCCTGGCAACCTCTGAATCTGCCCACAGTGCGTACTGTCAGTTATTTGGATGATGAATTGTTATTTACCAATTTGGCGAAGAAGGCACAGTAATGAGCGAAAACGCTGACCTCAGTCAGTTATCCTTATTTGATTTGTTCAAAATGGAAGTCACAACTCAGGTTGTGGTGCTGAACAATTGTTTACTGGCGCTGGAAACCAATCCTGATCCCAAATCAGAATTAGCGGCTTTAATGCGGGCTGCCCATTGTATTAAAGGTGCTGCAAGAATTGTCCAACTTGAACCAGCCGTCACCTTAGCCCATGTGATGGAAGATTGTTTTAGTGCGGCACAAGTTGGCAAGGTGAATTTAACCGCAGATGATATTGATGTATTGTTGCAAGGGGTGGATATGTTGCAAAACATCGCCACCAATGCCGAACTACAACCAGGAAACCAGCCGCAGATTCAAGCTTTAGTCAAGGCGATCGCTAATATTTCCACAACTGTGAATATCCCAGCCCAAGATATTATACAGCCCCCGCCCCCACTCGAAGTCCGTCAACCAGAAGCCTTAGTCAGTCCCCAAAACCAAACCGTGCGGGTGAGTACAGATAATCTCAGTCGCTTGATGGGATTGGCCGGGGAAACCATTGTTAGCAGTAAATGGTTAGAGTCATTTAGCGAATCATTTGTCCAAGTCAGAACCAATCAAATCGAGTTATTGAAATTAATAGTTAAATTACAAGAATTATTTAGCGATCGCACCCTAGATCAACATATTCAAGAACATTTAAGTACAGTACATCAAAAAACCAGCGAATGTACCCGTTTAATTAGCGATCGACACACCGAATTAGAATCCTTTGCCCAGCGTTCCGAAAACCTCGCCCATCGTTGGTATCGAGAACTAATTACTACCCGGATGTGTCCCTTTTCCGAGGGCTGGCAAGGGTTTCCGCGCATGGTACGTGACCTAGCCAGACAGTTGGGTAAGCGCGTGAACCTCGAAATCAAGGGTCAGCATACCTTGGTAGATCGGGATATTTTGGAACGCTTAGAAGCTTGCTTAACCCAAATCCTCCGCAATGCTGTTGATCACGGTATAGAATCTCCTCCAGAACGGATAGCCCAAGGTAAATCTGAAGCAGGCACAATTACCATTGAAGTTGTCCATCGGGCGGGGATGTTATTTATCACCATCTCTGATGATGGGAGGGGAATTGATTTGGAGTTTTTGCGTCAAGAAGTTGTCAAAAAACAACTGGTAAACGCAGATATGGCCATGCAATTAACTGAAGCAGAGTTAATGGAGTTTTTGCTATTACCAGGATTTTCCACCACACAAACTATTACCGAAATTTCTGGACGGGGTGTGGGTTTAGATATTGTCCATAATACCGTGCGGGAAGTTGGCGGCACAGTCAGGGCAGTTTCTCAACCAGGAACAGGGATGAGTTTCTATTTGCAGTTACCCCTAACTTTATCTATTGTGCGTACCTTATTAGTAGAGATTGCCGAGGAACCTTACGCCTTTGGGTTAACTCGAATTGATCAAGTTTTGATGTTATCGCCATCAGAAATTGCGCTGTCAGAAAATCGCCCGTTTTTTTGGCTGAATCATCAACCAGTAGAATTGATTTCCGCGCGGCAAGTTTTTGAGTTACCCTTAACTGCGGAAAATCCAGAATTATTAGCAGTGGTGGTGATTAGCGATCGCCTCCATCATTATGGACTAGTTGTTGACCGCTTTATTGGTGAATACACTTTAGTTGTCCGACCTTTAGATTCCAGGCTGGGGAAAATTCCCAACATTAGCGCCGCCGCCCTCATGGATAATGGGAATCCCGTATTGATTATCGATGTCGAAGATTTAGTTCGTTCTATGACCAAGGTGGTTGCTAGTGGTCAACTAAGTCAAGTAAATCAATCAACACAGCAGACATTGAGCAAAACTCACAAGCGCATATTAGTTGTAGATGATTCAATTACCGTCCGGGAAATGGAACGCAAGCTTTTAGAAAATCACCATTACCAAGTTGATGTCGCCGTCAATGGGATGGATGGTTGGAACGCCCTACGCACTAGCGATTATGATTTAGTAATTACAGATATTGATATGCCCAGGATGAATGGTTTTGAACTCACCAGCCAAATCAAAACCCATCCCCAGTTAAAAAATATCCCCGTAATTATTGTTTCTTACAAAGACCGCCAAGAAGACCGCATTCAAGGCTTAGAAGCAGGTGCAGACTACTATCTCACCAAAAGCAGCTTTCATGATGACACTTTATTACAAGCCGTAATTGACCTGATTGGTCAGGGTTAAGACTCTATGAACAGCATTCACCAACAAGATATAAAAATTTCTCCCACTCCCCACTCCCCACCCCCCACTCCCGACTCCCCACTCCCCACTCCCTACTCCCCACTCCCCATTCCCCACTCCCCACTCCCCACTCCCCACTCCCCACTCCCTACTCCCCACTCCCCATTCCCCACTCCCCACTCCCCACTCCCCACTCCCCACTCTCCATTCCCCACTCCCCACTCCCCACCCCCCACTCCCCACTCCCCACTCCCGACTTTATGAGAATCGCCATTGTCAACGATATGCGGATGATGGTGGAAGCGATGCGGCGAATCTTAGCCACAATCCCGGAGTATGATTTGGCTTGGGTGGCTTACGATGGTGCAGAAGCGGTGAGCAAATGTGCAGTTGATACCCCTGACTTAATTTTGATGGATATTTTGATGCCTTGTATGGATGGAGTGGAAGCCACAAGGCGAATTATGAGTCAGTCACCCTGTGCAATTATTATTGTGACTGCGAGTATTAATCGCTATGCGGCTAAAGTCTTGGAAGCAATGCACTATGGTGCTTTAGATGCTATCAATACACCTGCTGAGGGTAGCACAGGGCTGTTAAACAAAATTCGTACCATCGCTAAATTACTTGGTAAATCTCCCCAGGTGCGAACAGTCAAAAAACTGTCATCTTTGCCGAAATTATCACCACCACTAATTGTCATTGGCGCTTCCACTGGCGGCCCCCAAACATTAGTGAAGATTCTGGCACAATTTCCGCAAAATTTTGCAGCTGCTATTGTGATTGTGCAGCATTTAGATGCTCAGTTTACTCCAGGTTTTGCCGCTTGGTTAAATGAACAAGTTATCTTACCTGTGGAAATCGCAACTACAGGTTCTAGACCACAACCAGGCAAAATTTTTTTAGCTGGGACAAATCAACATTTAGTGATCACGAGTAACCTGAGTTTTGACTATGCGGAACAACCAGCCAATTGTCTTTATCGTCCATCTATTGATGTTTTATTTCAAAGTGTGGCAAAACATTGGCTAGAGTCAGGAATTGGGGTATTACTAACTGGGATGGGAAGAGATGGCGCTCAAGGTTTGAAGGTTTTACGCGATGCAGGTTGGCATACCATCGCCCAAAATCAGGAAACTTCCATTGTTTATGGAATGCCAAAAGCGGCTGTAGAATTAAAAGCGGCTGTGGAAGTTTTACCAGTTGATGCGATCGCTGCTGCTTGTACCAAGATATTACGGATGTCGGACAATTAAACCCCATTAAATTAATTTGACCACAGTAAATATACGATATTTTTTCTGAAAAAATACTGAATATTCGTGAATTTTGTTAGTTATTTTTGATTAACTAACATCGGTTTAGTTATATCTAAAGCCATATTTACTTTCATATATATTAAGTTATAATAAACTCACAAATTATTAGAAATTTAATAGTTCTTGATTGCTCTCCTAATTGGCTACCATCCAATTAATATCCCTATCTTTGACACTAAGGATATCAAATGCTATTACCTAATTTAAATATGCAGTTAGCATCACCAGATTTACTGGAAGAATTAAAATTACCAACCGAAGATGTCAAAATATTATTAGTTGATGATCAGGCAATATTTGGTGAGGCAATTAATCGCATGATTGCCAAGGAAACCGATATTACTTGTAATTATGTTAGTGAACCATCACAGGCTTTGCAAAGTGCGATCGCACTTGAGCCAACGGTCATTTTGTTAGATTTAATTATGCCCGATATGGATGGCTTAATGCTGTTGCGTTGGTTTCGTTCTCATCCATCAACGCAGGAAGTTCCCATCATTATGTTATCCAGTAAAGAAGAACCAATACTCAAAGCGGAAGCCTTTGCTGCGGGAGCTAACGACTATTTAATTAAGTTACCAGATGCGATAGAATTAATTGCCCGTGTTCGTTATCATTCCAAAGCTTTTAATAATTTAAAGGCGCTCTCAACTGCCACAGCAACAGCGAAACTACAAGCACAAGAACTCGAAAGTACACTCCATAAATTGCAAGCAACTCAAGTGCAACTTATTCAAACAGAAAAAATGTCTAGTTTAGGCAGAATGGTTGCGGGTTTAGCCCATGAAATTAATAACCCTGTGAGTTTTATTCATGGCAATTTTAATTATCTCAACGAACATATTCACACTATTTTACGGCTAGTTGAAATCTATCAAAAAGAATATCCCGAAGCAGAAAAATTGATTCAAGAGAAAATTGGTGATGTAGACTTAGATTTTATTGTAGATGACTTTCAAAAAATTCTCTCTTCTATGAGAGTTGGAACTGACAGAATTAAAGATATTATCCTTTCTTTAAGAAACTTTTCTCGACTCGACCAAGCCGATCAAAAAGCGGTAGATATTCATGAAGGTATTGAAAGTACATTATCTTTACTAAATCATCGTCTCAAGCAAGAAATAGAGATAGTTCAAGAATATTCAACATTACCCCTAGTTGAATGTTATGCAGCCCAATTAAACCAAGTATTTAGCAATATTATTAATAATGCGATTGATAGTTTATTAGAAACTGACAACTCAGCATATCAAAAGCAAATTATTATTAAAACAGAAGTTACAGAATCAGAAACCATCAAAGTTAGAATTATCGATAATGGTTCTGGAATTGCCCCAGAAATTCAAAGTAAAATATTCGACCCCTTCTTTACAACTAAACCTGTAAATAAAGGCACTGGTTTAGGTTTAGCAATTAGCTATCAAATTATCGAAAGTCATCATGGTAATATTTCTGTCAAATCTGAGCCAGATAAGGGAGCAGAGTTTATCATTGAAATTCCAGTCAGAGTGAGCAACAACAGGTGATAGAAAAGTAGGTTGGGTGGAACGAAATGAAACCCAATCGAGTCTTGATAATATTGGTTTCCATTCCTCCACCCAATCTGCACCTTAACGAAGTTTTTCAAAATTGCTGATTGTCGTGAAAATTCCAGCATCAGCAGCAAGATTACCAATATTAATTTGAGTCGGATAACCACGTTGTGGATTGTATGTCACAGTTAATTCCGAGCTTTCACGAATCGCATTTCTAATCAAATTAAAAAGTCTAGGAACGGTGCTATATGGTTTTAATAAACTAGGATTTACTGCCTGACCAGTTGCGGCATTTGTGATAGAAACTGTGATACCGTTGCGTACCTCAATGATTGATGGGCCTCGAAATTCAGGCGCACAAAAACAATTATTAGTTACCGTGTAACGGTAGTTTTTGATGTTTTGGCGATTCCATAATTGCTCATTAATTCTTAACTGCTTTAAGTTAGAATTTGGTGATGTTTGTACTACTTGCACAGGAGATGCAGAGAATACCGGAGCATTGAAACTTAAAGATGCTACCAAGATTGCACCAATAGTTATAGGTAAGCGCATATCAATCCCTTATTAAACTCAATTTGAAACTTCAACGTGGCTAGATAAAATTTCTCGTAACTGAAATTTTTCTTAACATTGGCCACATTTTGCACAGATAATAAGTAACCACACAAAATTAATTACAGTCATTGCGAGCGAAGCGAAGCAATCCCAGCCCTTGCGATTGCTTCATTTCGCTTCGCTCCATTCGCAATGACTTTGTGTAATTAATTATGTTTAACTACTTACCAATTTAAAATTAAGAAAGCTAGATATCACAGGGATTTGCGACAGAGATAAATCAGGAAAGTCTTACTGGAGAATTCAGGTCAGGCTTCTTTCCTACTCCCGACTCCCCATTCCCTATTCCCTACCTACACAAATAAATTCAGAAATCAAACCGGATTCCTATATCTTTTGAATGATGATACAAATTGTGCCAATTATTAGCCGTATTGAAGGCTGACAATTGGCACAATTATTATGGAAATATTTGCTAAAGTTAACCAAAAATACCCGTAAAAAAGTCAATAGTTTCCTTCAATGCTTTGATGAATACGTCAATTTCTTCGCGGGTATTATAGAAAGAAAAACTTACCCTTGCGGTTGCTGGTAAACCTAAATAGCGGTGTAATGGTTGGGTGCAGTGGTGTCCAGAACGGATAGCAACGCCTTCTTGATCTAATAATGTAGATAAGTCGTTGGCGTGGATATCTGCGACTGTGAATGCAGCTAACGCGGCTCTCCCTTCTCCATTCGCATCAGGTTTGGGGCCATAAATCCGAATTTGGGGAATTTTCGCTAATTGTTGGAATAAATAAGCAGTCAACTCGGCTTCGTAGGCATGAATTTTATCCATACCTATATTAGTAAGATAATCTATGGCAGCACCGAGGGCGATCGCTTCTCCAATAGCAGGTGTTCCAGCTTCAAATTTATGGGGTAATTCGGCATAAGTAGAATGATCTAAATATACCTCGGCAATCATTTCACCACCGCCAAAAAATGGTGGCATTGCTTCTAACAATTCCAGCTTGCCATATAAAAAGCCTATGCCAGTGGGGGCGCACATTTTATGTCCTGAAGCCACTAACCAATCACAGCCTATTTCCTGCACATCCACAGGTGTATGAGGCACACTTTGACAAGCATCAACTAAGAATTTCGCGCCGTATCTGTGAGTAATATCAGCAATTTCTTTCACTGGGTTTATACAACCCAAAGTGTTAGAAACATGAACAATTGACACCAGTTTTGTTTTCTCAGAAATCAGTTGTTTAAACTGTTCTAAATCAAATGTTTCTTCTGGTGTTAGTCCAACAAATTTGAGAACTGCACCCGTTTTTTGTGCCACAAATTGCCAAGGCACAATATTACTGTGGTGTTCCATCACCGACAGAATAATTTCATCACCCGGATGTAAATTATTCATCCCCCAGCTATAAGCAACTAAATTAATTGCTTCGCTGGCGTTGCGGGTGTAAATAATTTCTTGACGAGATGCAGCATTAATAAATTTGGCAATTTTATCGCGTGCTGCTTCATAAGCGTCAGTGGCTTTTGCACTCAATGTATGAGCGCCACGATGGACATTAGCATTGTACTGCTCGTAATAATTCCGCAGGGCATTTAAGACAAGCAAGGGTTTTTGCGATGTCGCCGCATTATCGAGATAAACCAAGGGTTTACCATTGACTTCCTGATGTAATATCGGGAAGTCAGCGCGGACTTTATCGGCGAGGGTTTTGGTAGCTGTAAAAGTCATTGGTAATTAGTCAATAGTCATTAGTTATGAGTCATTAGTCATTAGTCAAAGACTTAAAACTAGTGACTGTGTTTAGCAAGATGTCTCTGAGGGAAGCAACAGGAACTTTGTTGATGATTTCGGTAGCGAAGGCGTTAATTAATAAATTCCGCGCTGCACTTTCATCAATTCCTCTGCTTTGTAAGTAGAAGATTTCATCATCTTCTAACTGACTCACAGTTGCACCGTGAGCGCATTTGACGTTATCGGCGGTAATTTCTAATTGGGGCTTGGTATCTACTCGCGCTTTGGAGGATAGCAGTAAATTGCGATTTAACTGGGCTGCGTCAGTTAACTGGGCGGGTTTAGGTACAAATACTTTACCATTGAAGATTGCATGAGCGCGATCGCCAACAATACATTTGTGCAATTGTTCACTTTTACCATAAGGATAATTCAGAGCGATCGCACTATGGGTATCCGCAACTTGCTTACCAGAAATCATCGCCAAACCGTTGAGCGTAGTTTCAGTTTGCTCACCAGTTTGCAAAATCTCCAAATTGTGCCGCGATAACTTTGCGCCTAAACTCAAAGCATTACAGGTATAGCGACTATAACGAGCTTGGTTCACAGCAGTCTTCCCAATGTGAAACGCCTCAGCGCCTTCTCTCTCCACTCTAGTATGATTTACCGCCGCATTCTCACCAACCCAAATTTCTGTAACTGTGTTGGTAAAGTATACTTCCTTGGCGCTCTCTGCGTCTTGGCGGTTCGTAAACTCCTCAACCAAAGTCACCTGCGAACCAGTTTCCGCCACCACCAAACAACGCGGCTGAGAAATAGTCGCCGTCTCCCCAGCAACCGAAATAAACAGCAGATGAATAGGTGTGTCAACCACGACATTTTTACCCACCCATACAACTGCTGCATCCGTTAAACCAGCAGTATTGAGAGCCGTGAATACTTCCAAAGCGCCCTCAGCTTGAGCGAGATATTTGCGGATGCGATCGCCTGCAATTGTTAAACCAGTTAAATTACCAACTAAAATACCATCAGGTAAATTAACAGCAGATAACTCCGGCGCATAAACACCGTTAACAAACACCAACCGATTATCAGTCAGCGATGTTACATTTAACTTCTCTACATTATTAACTGGTTGCGCCTTGCGAAATTCCACACCCCGCAAATCTGACAAATCAGTAAACCGCCATTCTTCCTCGCGGGTTGTGGGGATAGTTGAGTGACGTACCCAATTTGCAGCTTGTTGGCGTAATTCCGCTAACCCGTCCGCTTCAGTTACACTTACTTGATTTAACAACCCAGTCAAATAAGCATCTCTATCCAACAGAGAAGACACCAAACTGACTGCATCTGAGTTAGGAATAGCACTAGGAGAAACTTGAATAGACATTACACACCCACCTCAACCGCACTTTCCTCCAAAATCCAGTCATAACCGCGCGACTCCAATTCCAGAGCCAGTTCCTTACCGCCACTGGTGAGAATTTTGCCGCGTGCCATCACATGAACAAAATCCGGCACAATATAATTGAGCAGACGTTGGTAGTGGGTAATCATAATCGTCGCATTGTCTGGATTAGTCAGTTGATTTACACCATGCGCGACAATTTTTAGCGCATCAATATCTAAACCTGAGTCTGTCTCATCCAAAATTGCCAACTTCGGTTCTAACAGCGCCATTTGGAGAATTTCATTCCGCTTTTTCTCACCACCAGAAAACCCTTCATTGACACTGCGGTTGAGGAAAGCTGCATCCATCTTCACCACATCCAGCTTTTCCTCAATCAAATCATCAAAATCAAATGCGTCTACCTCTTCCAACCCTTGCGCCTTCCGCCGAGAATTGTAAGCCACCCGCAAGAAATCCAAATTACTCACACCAGGAATCTCTAACGGATACTGAAACGCCAAAAACACCCCAGCCCTAGCGCGTTCTTCCGGTTCCATTTCCAATAGGTTCTGCCCTTGGAAAATCACCTCACCGCCAGTCACCGTATACGCCGGATGTCCCGACAACACCTTAGAAAAGGTACTCTTACCAGAACCATTCGGCCCCATGATGGCATGAATTTCACCAGCCCGAACTTCCAAATTTACACCCTTCAGAATCGGCGTACCACCAACCTCAGCCGTCAAATCTCTCACCGACAGCACAACTGCACTATTTTCAATAATCATCTTTTCTCTCTCTTCTCTTTCTTTCTTCGCGCTCTTCGCGCCCTTTGCGGTTCGTTTAATTACCCAACACTACCTTCCAACTTCAAACTCAACAACTTATCAGCCTCCACCGCAAACTCCATAGGTAGCTGATTAAACACATCCTTACAGAAGCCGCTAATCATCATCGAAATCGCATCTTCCGCAGAAATGCCACGTTGAGCAAAGAAAAATAGCTGATCTTCGCCGATTTTAGAAGTTGAAGCTTCATGCTCCACTTTCGCCGTATTATTTTGTACTTGAATATAAGGGAAAGTATTGGCGTGGGCATTATCCCCAATTAACATCGAGTCGCACTGAGAATAATTTCTTGCGCCTTCAGCCTTGGGATTTACCTTCACCAAACCGCGATAACTGTTACTAGACTTACCTGCGGAGATTCCTTTAGAAATAATCGTACTGCGAGTATTCTTACCGACGTGAATCATCTTCGTCCCGGTGTCGGCTTGCTGCATATTGTTGGTTAACGCCACCGAGTAAAATTCACCCACAGAATTATCGCCAACTAACACGCAGCTAGGATACTTCCAAGTAATTGCGGAACCAGTTTCTACCTGAGTCCAGGAAATCTTAGAATTTACACCTTGACACAAGCCGCGCTTGGTAACAAAGTTGTAAATCCCGCCTTTACCGTTAACATCACCGGCGTACCAGTTCTGCACGGTAGAATATTTAATTTCCGCGTTATCCAAAGCCACAAGTTCCACTACTGCGGCGTGGAGTTGGTTGCTGTCATACATTGGCGCGGTGCAACCTTCCAGGTAAGAAACATAGCTACCTTCTTCAGCCACAATCAAAGTCCGTTCAAATTGTCCCGTATCGCCAGAGTTGATGCGGAAGTAGGTAGACAATTCCATTGGACATTTCACGCCTTTGGGAATGTAGACAAAGGAACCATCGCTGAAAACAGCAGCGTTTAAAGCTGCAAAATAATTGTCAGCAATGGGGACAACACTACCCAAATATTTTTTGATTAACTCTGGGTGTTCCCGCAGTGCTTCAGAAATGGAACAGAAGATAACGCCATCTTTAGCTAATTTTTCTTTGAAGGTTGTAGCTACAGAAACGCTATCAAAAATCGCATCTACGGCGACATTGGCCAGTCGCTTTTGTTCAGAAAGGGGAATACCCAGTTTCTCGAAGGTTTCCAGGAGTGTCGGATCTACTTCGTCCAAGCTGTTGAGTTTTTCTTTCTTTTGCTTGGGCGCAGAATAGTAAATGATATCCTGATAATTAATTGGCGGATATTTGACGCTAGGCCATGTTGGTTCTGTCATTTTTAGCCACTGGCGATAGGCTCTCAGACGAAATTCCAGCATGAATTCCGGCTCATTCTTCTTCGCGGAAATCAAGCGGATAACGTCTTCATTGAGTCCACGCGGGATGGTATCGGCTTCAATTTCGGTGACAAAGCCGTACTTGTAAGGTTGGTTAACTAGGGATTTGACAGTGGCACTCATCTGTAATAATCTCTCGTGTTCCGAAATGGGATCTCTTGAAGGATGGAAGACGGGCTGGTTTCTCGCCGATGCCGGTCTCGCTTTACCGAGTGGTTTACACGGCTGTTACAATAAGGATGAAGATTAAAACAACATCCATGTTGTTTAACGTATCTTCATTTTACGCTAGATTAACAACAATGATGTTGTTAAAGTCAAATTTTCTCAAAAAAATTTAGGACGACGATGGCGACTACCCAGCAGTCCTCAACCAAGCAAGAGATTCTCGAATATCTGCTCAAACACTCACAAGCAACTGCTTTTGAGCTTTCCGATGTTTTAAATGTTAGTCCCCAAGCAATTCGTCGCCATCTTAAGGATTTAGAGGCGGAAGAATTGATTGTCTATGCGTCAACGACGCAGGCGGGAATGGGGAGACCACAGCATATTTATCAGTTAAGTCGTCAGGGACGCGATCGCCTGCATCGGACAACAAGCGATCGCTTTGGTGATGGTTACGGCGAATTTGCAGTTTCGCTGTTGGATACCCTAGCCGAAACCGTCGGCCACGACAAAATGAAGACGATTTTACAAAAACAATGGGAACGTAAAGCCCAAGAGTACCGCGATCGCGTCGGTCAAGGTTCGTTAAAAGAGCGGGTGGAAACTTTAGTTCAGTTACGCAAAGCCGAAGGATTCATGGCAGAATATCACTCTGTAGAAGTAGATGATGATCGCCCGACTGATAGGGTAGGCGATCGCTTTGTTTTAATAGAACATAATTGTGCAATTTCCAACGTTGCTGAATCTTTTCCTAGCGTTTGTGGTCATGAACTGGAAATGTTTGCGGCTGTACTGCCAGACTGTATAGTAGAACGTACCCACTGGATTATTAACGGTGAACATCGTTGTGGCTATTTAGTCCAAGCTCGCAAGCCAGAACAGAATTAATTTATCAAGTCTGAAGTTTGAAATTTTAAGAAAAATACTTACTCAGCACCAATGGTAGAGGCTAAAAGATAAACAACAGTTAAGCATATAAAACCAAGAGACTGGAAGTCTAGGGCTATAAAAACAAAGCCTTCCTAGCCTATCGGCAACGGCAAAGCTGAACGCAGGCTAATTGTATGATGATTTGGTATAAGATGATTCCAAACTTTATACTTCATAATTCATACTTCATACTTTTCTATGGATTTACCATCTCAGCAACCATCAACACAATTTTTAACCCTGGAAGAGTCAGCACAAGTTGACGGTGCTTTACTATCTTCACCAGAAAAGTTTTTAACAAGATTGACAATTTCATCACAAAAACTCTTGAAGCAAATTGCTCAAGAATACAATGTGAATGTTGAAGATTTAACAACAAAGCAAATTATTAGTTGGTTTGAGAAAGATAGCAAAATTAGACGAGAGCAAGGAATTGAAGCTTCATTTTTGAAGTGGTAAATAATTGAGTCAAGTAATTTTGGATTTTAGATTTGCGATTTTGGATTGACCCCGACCACAAGGGTGCGGGGCTTGGGGATTTTGGATTAACGATTTTAGATTTTTACAGACACATGGGGTGGGGCTTGTACCCTAAAGAATCCAAAATCCAAAATCTAAAATTCGGAGGGTAAACTGAATCTGATATTTCTTAAACATTCGTTACCTTAATTGTTTCAGTATGTTTGCGAACTCTTAAAAGTGCTTGGAATGTAGTCAAAAGCTCGGTATACTTCGCAGTGATACCCAGAACTCAATCACTAACCAACTCTGAATGGAGAGTTTATTTACTACTACTGATGTTTTACTGATCACCAAAATTGTCCAAAAAGACCAATCGGCGTTATCTGCTCTCTACGATCGCTATGGCAAAATTATTTATGCGATCGCCTTTAAAAGCCTGAAGTCATTAGAAGAGAGTGAAGAGGTGGTATTGGATGTTTTCGCTCAAGTGTGGCGAATTGCCGAGCGATACGATACACAAAAAGGTAGAGTAGATACTTGGTTATTTACCATTGCGCGTAGTCGCATCCTTGATCGTCTACGCAAACTGCAACGCACTCACGTATCTACTACCTTTTCTTTGGATACCACAGAAATTCAGCCCCAAGCCGATAACATAGACTTGTTTGAGTCAGTATTTATTTCTGAACGGCGGAGTCGGGTAATCGCAGCCATGAAAAAATTACCAGATGAACAACGACTGGTAATTGAATTAGCATATTATCAAGGATTGACTCAAAGTCAAATTGCAGAGGCAACAGGTGTATCGTTGGGAACAGTCAAAACTAGAATTCGGCTAGGATTAAAAAAGTTACAATCTATTTTTGTCACTGAGGAAGAATTTTAAGTTAGTGTCTTGCCAAATCTATACACGACTTATTTAGTATTAAATTAAACTAGAACTCGATGATACACCGCAATTCTGAAAACCACTGCTTTTGTGAACTAGCTCCCTTGTATGCCCTTGATTTGTTGGATGAACAAGAGCGAAATTGGGTTGAGCAGCAAATAGCAGAGTGTCCAGAATTAGCCGCAGAGTTAGCAGAGTATGAGTTGGCAGTGACGGCAATTTCTTATACTACTCCTACTGTGCCAATGGCGACAGATTTAAAAAATCGCCTGTTTGAGCGTTTAGATTTAGATACTCCAGCACCAACCCCAGCACAGGAAGCAGTAACACCGCCTGGATGTTTCGCGGTGCGATCGCAAAATTTGAATTGGCAACCACATGATGTCCCTGGTGTGAAAATCGCCATTTTACACATTGATCAAGTCAAGCGCGAAGTCGTCGGATTATTTCACGCTGATCCTGGTATTCATTATCCTTGTCATCGTCATGCCGCAATTGAAGAAATCTATATGATTTCCGGGGATTTGGTGCTTGATAATCAGGTTTACGGTGCAGGAGATTACATCCGTTCCGAACCTGGTTCAGTGCATAGCCCCTATACGAATGGTGGTTGTATGTTTTACTTTCATACCTCAATGGATGATGAATATCCTAGTACAACAAGGCAAAAGTAAAAAAGCTCATATCACAAGCCTTTACCTGCGGATATATCCCAAGCGCAG
The DNA here is from genome assembly GCF_014696905.1 of Nostoc sp. FACHB-190. Lineage (NCBI taxonomy): Bacteria > Bacillati > Cyanobacteriota > Cyanophyceae > Nostocales > Nostocaceae > Nostoc > Nostoc sp. FACHB-190. The sequence continues at coordinate 87,641 of NZ_JACJQW010000010.1, read as the reverse complement.
AAAATTTTAGGATATCAGCCACAAGTGTTGCAGCGAGAGGGGTTAACACAAGAATGGCAGTGGGTGAAGGGATTAGATTAAATGAGCAAGATTTGGATGTAATGCGATCGCATTTTAGGAGTAAAAGTCACAAATCTCTGAAAACTCCAGCGATCGCTGTATCTTAGAAGCATTATTCTTAGGTCAGTGAAACTAAGAATATGGCGGTTCTTACTTGCCTATAATACAGTCGGAACCCCACCCCGCATTTGCTAACGCAAACGCTCCCCTCCCCGCAAGCGGGGAGGGGTTGGGGGTGGGGTTGAAATCTACCTCATCCAACCGAGAACCGCTATATCTATGGATACTCAACTAACTAGTAATGAAATTAATGCCGCACGAGAGTTATTAAGCAATTACGCCCCAGCACAGCACGCATTAGATATTTTAGAGAAACACAACGGTTATTGTGATAGTTCTTTTGATGAACTGTGGGTAGAGCAAAATGGTGTGGTAGTAATGCCAGAGGGTAAATCGCTTTGGCAAACAACGCTGAAAGTATTGCGTCAGGAACTCTGCGGTGATGAAGGCTTTCGCGGTCAACTCAAGGAGTATACTAAAAATCCCGGTAGTACACCTTTGCTGACAGGGTTGATTGTTTCTTTGGTGGGTGTAGCAACAGCACATGGTTTACCTCTAGACCCTGCGATCGCTACTGTGATTGTGTTGTATATTCTTAAAATCGGACTCAGTATATTTTGCGACCACACCGAACCACCTGCTGGTAATTCTGGCACTCTCCCGCCAGTAAACTAATTTTTCTGGAAATCTCCTGAGTTATCACCCCTCATCTTCATTACCTGACTCAAAACGCTGCCTCACTTCCTCCACCGACACGCCAAAAATCTCGGACACGACTGCTAATAAACTTTTATCTTGAGTAATTTGGTATAAACGAGCAAGATTACGAACAGAAATTCCTAAACGATATTTATCATTAAACTCAGCCATAATCTGTAAATCTTGCAGATAATTCGCTTTCGCTGACTCCAGTTCTCCTAATTCTTCTGCAAGTCTACCAAGGTGAAAATAGACTCTAGCACAACTATAGCGATCGCCAAATTCTATCTTAATATCCAAAGCCTGTTGATAATTGCGCCTCGCCTGTTCAAATTCCCGCAATTCTTCGGCAACTCTTCCCAACTGGTGGTAGATTCTAGCACCATTATAGCGATCGCCATATTCGATTTTAATATCCAAAGCCTGTTGATAATTGCGCCTCGCCTCTTCAAATTCCCGCAATTCTTCGGCAACTGTTCCCAACTGGTGGTAGGTGCTGGCACAATTATAGCGATCGCTATATTCGATAAAAATATCCAAAGCCTGTTGATAATTGCGCTTTGCTTCTGCAAATTCCCGCAACTCTTGGGCAACTCTTCCCAACTGGTGGTAGGTGCTGGCACAACTATAGCGATCGCTATATTCGATAAAAATATCCAAAGCCTGTTGATAATTGCGCTTTGCTTCTGCAAATTCCCGCAACTCTTGGGCAACTCTTCCCAACTCGTGGTAGGTGCTGGCACAACTATAGCGATCGTCATATTCGATTTTAATATCCAAAGCCTGTTGATAATTGCGCCTTGCTTCTTCAAATTCCCGCAACTCTTGGGCAAACATTCCCAACTGGTGGTAGGTTCTAGCACAACTATAGCGATCGCCATATTCGATACTTATATCCAAAGCCTGTTGATAATTGCGCCTCGCCTCTTCAAATTCCCGCAACTCTTGGGCAACTCTTCCCAACTGGTGGTAGGTACGGGCAATAGACAGTTTCTTCCTTCTCAATTCTATATTTTTAATATTTTCTAGTATATCTAGTTCTTTCTGATATGATTGTTTGGCTTTTTGATACTGTTTATTTTGTAAGTAACTCTTTGCTAGTAAATCAATAGCACCAACTATTTCATCGCCATTTTCACCTTGTATAAATGCTAGTGGATACTTTTCAACAAATCGGTAAATATCTTCTGCTAACTTCAGGTTACTTTGTTTATCACTAATTAGCTCAAAGTAATTATCTAAACAAAAATATATACTGATACTTTCTTGCTTCTCTAAACAAATCTGCAACGCATTGTAGAGGTTTTCATATTCCAGCCTACAGAAGAATATCCCCAATTGCCGCTCTTGAGCATCTTTAGAATCCATCAACTGATTATAGGAACGCGCCAAACCTTGATAGTGGTTTTTAAATCCCTCACGCAAAGCTGTATGAGTTGCTTCATCGAGAGTATCTAACTTAGTCTTCAAAAAATAAGGAAAAACAGGTTGAATCGTCAACAAACGCGATTCTTCATCCATTGGTGAAAGCAAACCCCAGTTAATTGCCTCTTGAATTGCATCGCTGAATTTATCAAAAGGATAATCTTTTAATGGCTCAAAACTTTGTAATTGCTGAACATAATGGGGAATACCAGTAGTATAAATAAACTTACTAAATTGAGCCAAACACAGCAGCAATTTTTGTGCTTCCGGCGATAAATTACTGTGAGAATATTCTACACATCGCAAAATACTTTCGGTCTTCTCTTTACTCCCCGAATCTATACCCTCAAACCCTTCTTTTAACCCCTGCAAAATTTCCTGTGGTGATTGCTTTCGCAAATTTGCTAACACAACTTGCATCGCTAAGGGATATCCTGCTAACAAATTCATCAACTTCTGAAAATCCCCATCTTGGCGAATCTCAGCAATCTTATTTTGGGTTACATTCCGTTCTAAAATTTTCTCTGCTAATTCCGTCCGGGCTTCTCTATCTAAGCCGCGCAACTCATAAATATTGTGTTTAAATGTCGTAGGTTGCAACCAATCTTCCCGACTGCGAGAACCTAAAACAACTTTGGTATTCCCACCTTGCAACCGCCCTAAAAAATCGCGGATTTGATTACGTTCTATTTCTGGTAAAGTATTTGGAATTGCTAATTGCTGCCCTGTCACCGATTCTAAGTTATCTAAAATCAAAGCGTAAGTTTCAGCCCGCAGTTTTGCGACTAATTTTTGTACCTGCGCCGCCTGACTCATGGCTTGAAACTGGGCTTGTTCAAATCTGCCATATACCTGCTTACCAATTTCAAACAAAATTTGTGTGAGTGTCCACGCTTTTTCGTCATAGCCAAAATAAAAGACATTCTTGACAAAATTTGTGCGTTGCCACCATTCCCGCAGATAATTTAACAGCGTAGTTTTCCCCGTTCCCCCCATTCCCTGCAACAATAAAATGTTATGCCTGAGTACAGCCTTCTCAATTTTGAGTATCTCTAAATCCCGCCCGACAAAACCATATTCTGGCAACGGGAAGCGATACTGACTGCCAAAAGTTTCCCAATATTCTTCTTCTTTTTCTGGTGTAAACTCGCCTAAATTAAAATTCACTGTCCGATTGCAATACACCACAGGTAGCAACCAATCTTCTAAATCAATCGACTTAATATAAGCTTTGCGTGATTTATTATTAAACAATTCCCGCCGACTCAAGCGAATCGCTTCAGTGATGGGTTTGTTATTAAATAAATGGCGATAAAGTTGTTCCATCATCAACTTAGCCGCCGACACGGTGACAGAATACCCCATCGCCACTACCATCTGCATTCCCGCCGTCATTAACCGACTTCCTAAGCTGGTTTCCCGGATATCTTCGTTGCTATTTATAGCCTCGGAAAACCCCACCCCGGCTGCGCCACCCCTCCCCGCAAGCAGGGAGGGGTTAAGAGAGAAAATCTGATTAGCTTCGTTGACTACGGAGTTGGGTAAAGGCTGAACATTAGCATTATCATTCACCCCCGCCTCGCCTACGGAATTAACCTTAGCCCCCTCATCGCCTGCGGGGAGGGGGTTGGGGGTGGGGTTCTTCACCTGCTTCGCCGACTGACAAGCATTGAGAATACAAACGGGAATCCCCTTCCCTGTGAGTAAATCTGCTAACTCCTGCGCCTCGACTAAATCAACTTTTCCCTGAGTCTCGCCTTCAAAAGCCAAAAACGCCTTTACGCCATCAAATTTCTGCCAATCACTCCGCCCATAGCGCCCTCTATATAAATAGCGTCCGGGTTTTTTGGGTTTTTGTGTCTGTTCATAAGTCATCAGCGCCCCATGACAATCTAAATGGATGACATGGTAATATCCCGCCCCTTTCGCTTCCAAATGCTGAGATAAAGCTTGGTAAGTTCCGGGGCGCAGCAATTCGACATTCACCCGCAAGTGACTATTTTCAATCAACTCCAGCAATGGGCGAGAAATTGTTCGATAACCTACGTCTTGTTCTTCATCGGGACGCGCCACCACTACTAATAGATTAATTGTGGGGGAAGTTTGCACATCTGCATAGATGGGTGCTGGTTTATTACTCTTCCGCACCATTACACAATTCACTGCTAGGGGATAAGGTAAACCTGAGTCACGCAACGCTTCCCAATGCAGTGCTTGAAATTCTGGTGTTTTACCAACAATTTCAATTTGTAATTGATTTAAATTACCCCGCAAGAGTTGATATTGGCTGTAAGCATTGAAATCTATCCGAAAAACTTGCTTAAATAATTCTTCGCCATAAGTCTTAATACTAGCTGCTGCTGCTTCTGCCTTGACTGTATCCAACAGGGGAAAAATCAACCATTCCTCAAAATACCACTCTAGTTGTTTTTCTACCTTGGGTGAAAAAGGGTCGGTAATTTTTACTGGATACTCGCCTCTCCCATCAAAGCTGAGAATGGCATTAAATCCGCCTTCTGTTGTTGATTCTTCCCGAATTGTGATAGTTGGCATAGTGTAGCTGATGCTATTGGCGCATAGTCTTATGCTACACAACACAATCGTTTTTTCCGACACAGTTTGTTTGACCTCTCCCCCAACCCCTCTCCGACGCGGAGAGGGGAGTAAAGAAGTTGATAAAAAACTGATATTAGAAGTGAAAGTCACAAATTTCGGAAAACTCAAGCGATCGCTTGCTATAAATATCAGAAGACTTGACGCGCTTCTAAGTGGGCTGTAATTTCTTGGCGAGTGCGCCAAACAGGACGCAATTCCTGACGAGCAAATAATGGTAGTTGATCGTCAATATGGGGTGAATTTGGTTGTGTAGCATTACCATAACTAGTAAGAGCCTTGGCTTTTACTGGTTGGGAAAACTCTACAGCCGCAACAAAAGAATCACCATTAAATGCTTGAAAGCGTCCATTATCCGCCGGGGCAAAATAGACGGTGCGGAAGATACCTTTTCCGCCATCACCACCATTAGCAGGTAAGTCTAAATTGCCATACCGCAATCTAAAAACCTCACCCCAAGGAACATCCAGAGTTCCATAGTTCTGTTCTATTTTTGTCGCTGCATCTACTAAAGCTTTGACTGCACTTTGTGAATCAGCCAAACCATCTGGTGTGCTGAGGGGAGATTTTTCACTCCAAGGAGTACTAAATACTGTATTCAAATCGAGATTATCTACCCAAGCGTTAAATAGTACAGCACCTCGACTATTGGCATTCGCTTGGCGATCCCATTTTGTCAATACTTCCGCAGCGCGGCGTGCTGTTTGATTGTCTTGTTTTTGGGCAGCAGGAATCAAATCATCGAGGATTCTTTCTGCTAGTTCCATTCGTGTCGAATGTTTGTAAGTAATCATTTCCTCAAAGGAAATACTCTCATCCTCCGCTAACATTTTGGCAGAACGTTGGGCGCGGAAATCCATTGGCCATTGTGGTGCCATATAAGGTGGATAATTTTCGGCTTTAATAGCGATAGGAAAAGTCGTAGTCCAAGGTGGGTCATTGGCATTTTGCAACCATCCACTAGGCGGGTCTATGACTCTGGGTAAGTCTCGATATGGGTGCATTTTCGTCCAGAGAGTTTTTGAGGTATCACCTGGAATAATGTTTTGCCAGTATGCAAAGTCTCCTTGTTGACGTACAGGAACCAGACCGTTAAATAGGTGCATAATATGGCCTTCACGGTCGGCATACAGAACAGTAAACATGGGTATTTGCAAGCGTTGTAATGCTTTTTGAAATTGGGTGAAATTTTTGGCGCTTGCCATATCCCACCACTGTTCTAAAATGCCGGGACTGTTTTGACCAACGACACGCAACGCGAGGGTTTTTCCTTCTTTGGCGCTAACTACAGGCCCATGAACCGAACTTTTGACTGTGAAAGTTTGCTTTTGGAAAGAACCATCTTTTTGCTTGATTTTTAAGGGAAAGTTCGTTGTTTCAAAAGGGCGAACTTTGTTATCGAAAAGATAACCATCTTGTTGTAATTTTAGTTCGTAAACATCCCAACCATCATGGGTGTTGACGGTATGCGTCCAACCTAAATTATCGTTGAAGGCGATCGCTAAAACAGGAACACCCACCAATGTTGCCCCATAGGCATCAATTCCAGGGGCAGTAATTTGGGCTTCGTACCATAAAAATAAATCTGCCCAAGGTAGGTGAGGGTTGGCTAATAGCATTGCTTTTCCACTAGCTGACCGTTTTGGTGCGATCGCCCAACCATTAGAACCAGGCGCAGATTTTGTATGATGTATATTACCAACCTGTCCCTGATCGACGACAAAAGTAAACAACATAACTCGCTGTAAATGTGCGAGTACATCTTGTGGTGTAACTGGCAATACTACTTTGACTTCATTGTCAATTAAATCAGGATACTTTTTAGCATAATTATTAATGCCATTGGCAAAAGCCTGGATATAATTCCGAAATGCAGGATTTTGGGCTGTGTACCAAGCATCAGCACGTTTGGGTACACCCATTGTCAAAACCCATTTGTCTGATTCGAGATAATCTTCTCCCCAATATTCTGCGGCTTTGCCTCGTGCTTGTCCGTAGAGACGCAATAGTAAGTTTCCGTGACTTTGCATCTGCGCCCATCCAAAAGCTTGGAAAGCATTTTGAGGATTATTCCCATAAATATGGGGTATACCGTAAGTATCCCACAGAATTTCTGTGGTTTTCGTGACTGAACTAATACTTGGACTACTGACTAATAAAGTCAAAAAAAGACCAATTAGAACAGGTAAGAATCTGCGTGATATTTTTTGCCACTGCATCAGGAACAGTGTTTTTTTTTAACAAAAGAGAACATTAGAGTTGGATTGTGCGTTGATTCGCCAAACTAATTGAGAGAATTTCTCAATTTCTCAAATACTCTAGTATCTTTTGGAAAAATGATCAATAGCTATTCAAAAATATTCTCAATAAGCTTATGCCCTCAGATTGAACAATTTTTACAGGCTAATGTCATATCCGGCAAATTCAGTTATGATTCAGCATATCTGTGCAGAAAGACAAAACTCTTTTTCTCCCTGCGTTCTACCATGTATGCACAAGTCAAAAATTTGTAGTATAAAACCCTATCCCGCCTTGAACTAAAGTTCCAAGCTCATAGCCAAAGTCCACAAAGAGTGGACTGTCAGACATTTTGAGTTGAGTCATCTTCAGATGACTTGCGCTATGAGACTCGGAATTCATTCCAAGGCGGGACAGATGGACTTAATCCAGATTTATGTGTACACCGCAGTTCCCTGCACCATTTAGCGTTGCTGATTAGTGGGATGTTTTTTGTTTCGCGCAAAGGCAAGGCAGCGCGTTGGGCGGGTTTCCCGACTTGTAGACGCGCTCTGCGCGGCTTCTCGCAGAGTAGCGACTGCCGCGCAAAGACGCAAAAAATTAATATTTTATTTTTGTTAAACATCTAAATTCATCCCGCATTTATGCAACGCCCACCATTTATGATAAGTCTGTTATCGGATACAATATAACTCAACTCTACTCCTAAACCCTTCGGTCTTTTAGACCTTCATCTCCTAACATCCGCAGTAATTTTCGCGCTACTAAAACACTAACTACCCCAGCACCAATTAATTCTACAGCCTGAACAACTTTCTTACCGACATTATGAGAGTCTAAATGGTGATGAAATATCTCTTCATCTAGCCATTCTGTCGTTGCTTTAAAGTCATGAATTGGGGTTGGTAATAGCGTTAAATAAGTACCTTGGCGAATTAAATGTGCGGGTTCTCCTGTAACTTCAAAAACGTTGAATAAATTTGCAGCAGCGTCATTAATGCCTAACTTTAATAGAGTACCTCGGATATTCACTCTAGCTGGTTTGGGGTCTTCTCCTAAAGCGATCGCTTTTAAATTCTGAGCAATACTTGTACCTTGTTGATAAGCAACTTGCGCTGTCGGTGGTAGGGAACTATCCATAACTGCTGCACAATCACCACCAGCAAAAACTTCGGGAAAATTGAGCAATTGCATCGTAGGAGAAACGAAGGGACGGTGATGATGATCACGATGTTCTTTGGGGATGGGTAAATCTTGAATTAGGGGATGGATTGAAGTACCAGCAGTCCAAACTGTTGTATGTGTTGCTAGAGTTTTAATTTCATTATTAGTTTTATATTCAATTGCATAAGGATGAACAGCAGTAGCTTCTGCTTGTGTAATAATTTCTATAGCTGTGCTACGTTTTTGTAATTCTTTTTCGGCAATTGGACGCAAAGGATCGTTAATATCTCCATCAAGAATGTTGTGACCATGATTGAGCAGAATCACTCGAATTTCTTGAGAATTACCACCTAAAGCTTTATACCAATGTGGGAGAAAATCAGCTAAAGTTGCAGCCATTTCCACACCAGAAGCACCACCACCAACTACAGCTACTGTTAACAGTTTGCGACGTTGTTCTATATCTTTTGTTTGAATAGCTGTTTGTAAACAATCACGTAAATGTTGATCCAGTGCGATCGCATCTGCTTGTGTCCAAAACGGAAAGGCATTTTCTTTAGCACCTGCAACTTGATGATAGCCAGTGACACTACCTAAAGCTAATACTAAGTTACTGTAATTGTAAGAGTTGCCCGAAACTAATTTGACTTCTCGTTGATGCAAATCTATTGACTGCACTGTATCTTGAACAAAGATGACACCACTGCCTTTTAGTAATTCCGAAAAACGCGGTACTACTTGAATAGAATCCATCTCGCCATCAAAATATTCATACAGCAATGGTTTAAAGCAAAATCGCTCATTGCTATCAATTAAAATTACCGAACGCGGATAATGTTGATGAGCTAAATTTAAGGCGGTAAATAATCCTGTAAACCCCCCGCCGATAATAATAGTTTGATAAACAGTACTATTCATAAAAATTATAATTTTTACAGATTGATTTTATCTAGTACAAAAAGTCAAAAGGAAAAATAAAGAATAGTCATACCACAAGCCTTTTAGCAATTTCTTATGGTCACTGAGCGTACTTGTACTGAGCGCAGCCGAAGTAGTCGAAGTAGTCGAAGTGTGGTTTATTTATTTGCTCTGACCTGTACTAAAGACATAGTAGAACATCAATTTTGACTCTGAAATACAGCAGTTTTCATCCCAATGAGGTAAATTCATCTAGCCTCTAACCTCTATAAACTTATACTTCACTCAACCCAAAAATACTGTATTGACCAATCAAATAAATAAAAAGAAAGTAATTAAGACTGCGCTCAAAGCAATGGCAAACATAATAGCGTATTCAACTCGACGGCTAAAAAATCCCACAGCCGCAACGAGGGCGATCGCTAGTCCAATAATGCCGACATATTGACCTTTCTGTAAATTTCTGGCTATCAGTGGGTCTTGGTTTGTCCCTGGTGGTGGAGTTTCTTTAATTGCTCTTGGTGGTGGTAATTCTTGTGCTAATAACTTCATAATTTTACCCTTAAAATAGTTTGAATTTTGATTAATGTTAAATAGAGTCATCAGTAAATATTTGAAGAAAAATCAAACTTTAAAAACTATCTTAGGGATGATTATTTATAAAAATGATGAATATACAGCGATTTTGAAGTAAGTGAGTTACACCAGAAGTATTAAGTAATGAGTAATGAGTAATAAGTAAATTTCTGACTCATTACTTTTTTCAATCAGTTGCTGTACCTCATAAATATCGAATCTATGGACAAATTTATCTGCGTCCATCCGCGTGCATCTGCGGTTAATTAAGTCTGACCTTATATGGTTCCTATGATAAAAATTTAGGTGTAGTTGGGTGGCGGAACGGAACCCAACATTCACGCATACTTTGTTGGGTTACGCTATCGCTACACTTAACCTACTATTCTCTTAACTGAACCGTATTGGGTTATAACAGAACAGTAAAAAATATTTGTACTTTTTGTTTAAGCTTATTTAGAAAAATTACTGAGGCTTTTAGACTGGCAAAGTGGTTTGAGAAGCCAGTCCAGCCTGATCTTTTCTGTAGAAGGAGCAGTTATATGGAAACGGAAACGACATATCTGGAGCTTTCCGATGGGAAGTCGCACAAGTTCTATGAAGTAACAATCAGCGATGTAGAAGTAACAGTACGCTATGGGCGAATTGGTGATTCAGGCAAAACAACTGTCACAACCTATGATAGTGCCCAAAAAGCGCAGGCAGAAGTGACAAAACTCGTTAATTCTAAGCTGAAGAAGGGTTATGAACGTGCAAAAAAAGGCGATCGCACCAAGCAACCAATTTCTCGAAGCGATCGCCGTTTGGCTCGATTAAACCATCTCCGGCGCACTGGCTGGAAACCTTTAATTAAACCGACTTTGGATGCACCCTTCGCATCTAAATATCTGGGTAAACCTTGGCTAAGTCCTGGTACAAATTATCCTCATTGTTCTCGTTGTGGAAAATCTCTAGACTTTCATGTGCAACTGAATTTGCAAGAATTACCTGAAAGCTTGCAAGGCAAATTTGGCACTGGACTATTTCAACTATTTTCCTGTTTCTCGTGCTATGTACAATTCCCCCAAATTGTGGCAATTCCTGAATCAGCAACGCCAACACCACCAGAGCCGGAAATGAGTGTAGAAGATGTTGCAAACCTCAGTACATGGACACCCTATGTAATTCAAACCAGTGGCATTGATGACTTTCATGGTCGCTATATGCTGCAAATTGTCGGATGGCAACCTTTTGATGACTATCCTTTCTATGAGGAAGCACAGGAAACCTATGGCACAGAATACACTGAATACGAAGAAATGCTAATCTTCCATGTTGATGCACAGGATTGTGAATACTACGAGGAAGACGACCCCGACAGACCGACAGCAATAGATATTCAATTAGCTTGGGATAGAACAGCAGATAAGCTTTCGGGGTGGGGCTACTGGGGACAACAAGTGGAGCATCAGTATTGTCGGATCTGTGGTCAACCCATGCAACTCTTTTATCAATTAGGTCAAGGTATTGAATACGAAGGCAACACTGGATTTGACTATGATAGGGATAATCTCTTGCTGGTGTTTCAGTGTGCCGAACACAAAGATGAATTTAGCTGCTATGGCAGTGCGTTTTAGTCAATAATTTTTTATTGCCTGCGTTTAGGAGATAGTATGGCTGAGAATTTGCCATCGTCAGAAACAGAACTCATTATCTCTCAAACTCAATCTCAGTGGCGTAATGTTTGTAGCACGCCCCTGGTTTTAGAGCAAGCTACAATTGCAATTCAGGCATTGTATAAATATGCCGAATTAGCGCAACCAGAAGTCCAATTTTTTGAGAGTCCAGCAGCCGCAAGACAGCAGATTGAACAACAAAGTATGCAATCTGACTGTATGTTAGCGGAGTTATGGGAAGTGTTACGCGAAGATTTGTGGCGATCGCTCTCACGTAGTTTAGGCACATTACAAACTGAATTAACCCACCGCATCAGAAATCCCCTCTCTGAACTATGGGAAGGCTCTTTTCAACGCATTATGTTGGATAGATTAACTGAGGTTTTAGGAGATTTTTTAGGAGATTGTTTATTACCAGAATGGGGTATTTGCTGGGCAGCAATGTTTACAGCAGCGCATCAGCTAGGAGTTCCACTGGCACAAGACAAATACAATCTGTTTTGCAACTATATGCAACAGGTAGGTTGGATGTTTCCTTATGAAGGAGTGGCGATCGCAATTTTGCGTCCTCTGATTCGCCGCAATAGTGCAGGGGAAATTCATGGCGAAGGAATTCTGGCAATCGAGTTTCCTGACGGTTATGGTGTCTATGCCTATCGGGGAATTCCTTTGCCAGAGAAGTATGGTAAAATCCACCCAACAAATTGGCGTGCTGAGTGGTTACTAGAACAACGAAATGCTGAACTACGGCGGGTTTTGATTCAAGGCATTGGCTATGAACGGATTTGTCAAGAGTTGCAAGCGAAGGAAGGCGACAACTGGCAAGAATACACCTTGCTGCAAATTGAGTCTGAGGTTGACATTGAACCTATACATTTGCTGAAAATGACTTGTCCCAGTACTGGCTTTATTCATGTATTGCGGGTTCCACCAGATATCAGTTCTGCCCGTGAAGCAATTTGCTGGGTAAATTGGGGGATCGATCCAACTGAGTTTGCTGTTCAAAGCTGATATTTATGCTGGTGCGATCGCCAAATTTGGGATCATCGTGGTCGGGTAGCAGGACTATATCCCTCTTCTGTCACTTTCCAGTTTCTCCTATTAATAAAAAGTTTTAAACATACGCTACATCAATAGATTCAGGTATTTGTCGTTAACATTTAGTCATCTTGTGGAATTTTAATTCAGAAAAAACTGGGCGATCGCCCACTGTATCAGAACTCTAGAATTCAGAAATGATAAAGCTTTTCGGAGAGTGACAGAAGAGGGTTATATTAGAAAATAAACGCTCAAACCCTTGTGATATACAAAGTTGAAAACTTAGCTCAGATTTTTATTTTTTCAGAGTGACAGAACAGGGTTAATTACTCAACAAAAAACGAAAGAATGATTTTGGAGGGGGTTTGGGGGACGCAACCGTCCCCCAATCGGGGGATTGGGGGAGAATCCCCCAAATCTTGCTCATTGTCTAATATGGTAGAGCAGAAATTGAGAAATCAAGTCTCATCACCTTAACTGAAGCGTGTTTGACAAACTTCTAGGCGTGAGAACAGATTAACGCATAATTGCCACCAATTAGCAGTAGCGATCGCACTATGCCATTCCCAAACGCCTAAGACTTTGACTCGCCAAACCGACTCAAAAAAGCCAAAAAACGGCAAATGTCCCATTGGTGCATCTTCTGTCCAAGTGAGGTTGTCATAACTCAGCCAAGCATCTTTTAAGCGCCAGCCAACTCGGTTAGCAAAATCAATGCAAGTTTCCGACGCTGCAACTTTGGCACTACCCAGCATTAAAGATAACACCGGGTCTGATGCAGAACTCGCAATGCTTTGGTAAATGCGTTGCTGGACACTGAAACCGAAGTGTCCGTGACTGTATTTTACCCAGAGGCGATCGATAGTCAGTAAATCAATACAAGGTAGGTTTTCTAAGCTCTGCAAATCAAGGTGGCGTTGTTGTTCTCTTTGCGCCATTTTTAATATCAGATTTGTGGTTTCTGCATCGGCTTCTAACCATCTACCAGCTTGTAATAAATCTCGCAATTGCGAGTAATCTATGCCTAAAGATGAACTTAAATCATCATCTTCTGTTGGTTGAGTAGAACTTTCAGTTACAAATGAATGCTTCTCTGGGAAAACTTCTATAATTCCTTGGGAACCAGATAACCAAAAGTATAGTTTAACTTCTCTGGATGCTAAATTGATTTGTAATTGAGTAATTAAACTAGCGGCTGTGAGTCCAGAAGATTGCTTATCTTGATTGAAGATATCTAATAAAGTCTTAGCAAAAGTCTCACTCGCATTATCTGGTGCTGTACTAGCTATTAAACATTGTCCGGCATCTGTGCCTAGTTGTAATTCCTCTACCCAATCGCGGATATTACTATCTGGGAACGGACAATCTAAAATAATAATTTGTTGTGACTTACACAGGCGTAACTGCTTGCGTAACCAAGCACGATGAATTACGGTATCATCAGCTAATACTAATACTGCTTCACCTGTGGATGTTTCTTGAACCTGTCCACGTAAATATAAAAATATTGTAGCAGTTTCTTGAATTTGATATTCTTTGGGAGATTCCGAGAAAGATTCGGCAAGTAAGCACTTTTGAATGGCTTTGCGGACATCTGACTTGATACTATTGCCACGCCCGTTCCAATAATTAATTTCAAAATTACCAGAATTGCTGAGTGTTTTGATGAAAGCAGAAGCACCTTTAATCTGAGAAAATCCATCAATAATTAAACCTTGGCGGGGATGACGTGTGGCACCTTTTTGATTTGGTTTTAGTCCTAAAATTACCTCACCCACACCTTCGACAATTCGCTTTGGTGTTTGTAAAGTATATTCCGAATGAATTTGATTTTCGCCTCTACCTTTTTTGAGTTGATTAATGACTCGCAATTGTTGATTAGCTTTATCTATATATGCCAGTGTTTGATGATAAACATAGCGGTACAAACCATCAGCTTCAATAATTCCCTGAGAATCTGCGGCTTCTCCCCGCAATCCGCGAATTAAATAGTAAGTGAAAACTCCGTGACCTAATTGGGTAAATTCCCAAGATTGTTGACCGCGATCGCAAGATAATAAAGCATAAAATCCCTTTCTCTTAGCTGCTCTTTGGCGGAGAATTTCTACTAATTCTTGTGTAGAATCTAGCAAAGGATTTTTTTCGCCCCTCGCCCCCACAAAAGTCAAATCACCACTGTGACAAGCATCTAACCAAACTAACTGTTGTTGGGCAGCACTATTTTCTAATATTTGCAATAATTCTTGTAATTGCAACCCAGTGTTAATTAAATTATCTTGTTGAGTGTCTTGCAAACACAAAACCACCTGTTTATCAGATGGTTCTAACATTCCATGACCAGAAAAATAAACTAATACCGTATCTATAGCTTGAGCCGTAGCCGCAATTTCTTTTAAACTATTGCGGACATTTTCTAATAAAGGTAAATTCTCACTATGATCACAATAAACTCGCAATTCTTTTTGAGGAAATCCTGCCGTTGCTGCACTTAACGCTGCACTTAAACCTTGGCAATCTTGTGCAGAATAACGTAAACAAGGTATGCGCTCATCTTGATATTGATTAACTCCCACTAACAACAGCCACAGTTTTGCTACACCAGTTTCTAGGTTGCGCGTAGAGTTACTAGTCCGAACACTTACTGGACACATCTATGAGAAGTTCCTCAACAAGAAAGCTAAGTGCATTGTATCTAGAGAAACCTATCTTAACGCTCAAAAGCTTACCAATCAACCCTTACTAGTCCAAAATCTAAAATCTTAAATCCAAAATGCTACTAGTAGTCTGCCAAGATAACTTTGCGTGGTGGCTGGCAGAGGGGCAGAGGGGCAGGGGAGAGAGTACCTTCATTCCCCCCTGCTCCCCTGCTCCCTTGCAGGGTCTACACAGCAATATTGGGTTGGTGAACTACTAGCTTGCAATTGTCGGCTATTTGTGTGAGTATGCTATCAAACTACGGTTAGTTGCTCGACTTGACGTATTATTAGATCACTTATAGCCTGAATATGCCTATGTTAATTAAGTATCTATCAAATAGACTGATGAAGATGTTCAGCAGTGTGCTGCAAAATTATGAACTATTGAGAATTAACACATTTGCTTTATTCTTTGCTGGCGGGTTGACGTTGGCTTTGGTGATGTCTGCGTGTTCTGCCAACAACGCGAGTAACTCCACTGCAACACCAACCGCCAACTCCAGTCCAACCAATCAAGGTGTCGTGATTCGTATTGGCTATCAAAAAGCAGCAACTATTCTCAGCGCGATGAAAGCTCAACAAGATTTAGAAAAGGCTGTTGCTGCGAGTGGTGCTTCCGTAATATGGTCAGAATTTCCTTCTGGCCCCCCAATGTTAGAAGCAATGAACGCTGGGAGTATTGATTTTGGCTACACAGGTGAATCACCACCAATCTTTGCCCAAGCAGCAGGTAATCCCTTAGTATATGTTGCTTACGACCCTTGGAGTCCCAAAGCCGAAGCAATTATTGTGCCAAAAAATTCCCCTATTCAAAGCCTTACAGACTTAAAAGGTAAACGAGTTGCGTTTGCCAAAGGTTCTAATACTAACTACTTATTAGTCAAAGCCTTAGAAAAAGGCGGAGTAAATTACAACGATATCAAACCTGCTTTTCTGCAACCGCCTGATGCGCGTGCGGCATTTGAGGGTAATAATGTTGATGCTTGGGCAATTTGGGACCCGTATTTAGCGGCGGCGCAAGCTGCTACAGGCGCACGTACCTTAACTGATGCAACTGGGTTAGCACCAAATCGCGGTTATTATTTAGCGGCGAAATCTTTTGTAGACAAGAACCCTGATGCTTTAAAAACAGTGTTGGAACAAGTCAAAAAAAGAAGCGACTGGGCAAAAAATAATCCTACCGAAGTCGCCAAATTTCTCGCGCCAGCATTGGGTATTGATGCTGGAGTTTTAGAAGTGGCAGAAAAACGCCGAGACTACGACGTACTACCGCTAACCGACGAAGTAATTCGCGCACAGCAGGAAATTGCCGATACTTTTTACAAAATCAAGCTGATACCGAAATCTGTCAATGTTAGCGAAATTGTTTGGAAGGCTAGAGGCTAGTACAACAAGGCAAAAGGCAAAAGAAAAAATCACGATACCACAAGCTTTTTAGCAATTACAGCCGGTCACTGAGCGTACTTGTACTGAGCGCAGCCGAAGTAGTCGAAGTGTGGTCTGTTTACTTACGCCAACCTGTAGTAGTAATTGTAATTTCCACTCCCCATTCCCCACTCCCTACTTATGGATATCAATACTCAACGCATAAAAACTGATGTACTCGTCATTGGTGGCGGTACTGCTGGCACAATGGCAGGTATTAAAGCCAAGCAGGCAAATCCTGATGCAGAGGTGCTGATATTAGAAAAAGCTAACATACGTCGGAGTGGTGCGATCGCAATGGGTATGGATGGAGTCAACACAGCCGTCATCCCCGGCCATTCCACACCAGAACAATACGTCCGGGAAATCACCTTAGCTAACGATGGCATTCTCAACCAAAAAGCTGTATATCAAACAGGTAAATTAGGTTATGAAGTCATCCAAGAATTAGAAAGTTGGGGCGTAAAGTTTCAAAAAGATGCCCAAGGTAACTATGACTTAAAACAGGTGCATCGTGTGGGTAAATACGTCTTACCTATGCCAGAAGGTAAAGACCTGAAAACTATTCTTACCAGACAAGTCAAGCGCCACAAAGTCAAGGTTACAAACCGTGTCATGGCTACCCGTGTCTTAGTCAAAGACGGACGTGCCATTGGCGCGGTTGGATTTGATGTCAGAAACGGCGACTATATAATCATTCAAGCCAAAGCCGTCATCCTCTGTACAGGTGCTTGTGGCAGACTCGGCTTACCCGCTTCCGGCTATCTCTACGGCACGTATGAAAATCCTACCAACGCTGGTGATGGCTATTCAATGGCTTATCATGCAGGCGCAGAACTCAGTAACATTGAATGCTTTCAAGTCAATCCCCTAATTAAAGATTACAACGGCCCTGCCTGCGCCTATGTCGCCGGGCCATTTGGCGCACATACAGCCAACGCCGAAGGAAATCGCTTCATTAGTTGCGACTATTGGAGTGGTCAAATGATGTTGGAAATCTGGAAAGAATTAAACTCAGGAAAAGGGCCAGTCCAACTCAAAATGACCCATCTTGATGAAGATACAATTGCCGAAATTGAATCCATACTTTGGGCAAATGAAAGACCAAGTAGAGAACGCTTTCATCAAGGTAGAAATGAAGATTACCGCACCCACGGCGTAGAGATGCACATTTCCGAAATCGGTTTATGTAGCGGTCATAGTGCTTCTGGTGTGTGGGTAAATGAAAATGCTCAAACTACAGTTCCCGGTTTATATGCAGCCGGAGACATGGCCAGCGTTCCCCATAATTATATGATTGGCGCATTTGTATTCGGTCGCATAGCCGGAACTCATGCCATTGATTATATCCAAGATTTAGATTTTATCGAACCAGATGCCGAGTTTTTAGAGACAGAAAAAGCCAGAATTTATGCCCCATTAACTCGACCGAATGGCATACCTCATACCCAAGTAGAATATAAACTCAGACGCTTAGTTAATGATTATCTCCAACCACCCAAATCAGGTAACAAAATTGAGATTGGTTTAAAACAGTTTGTCCAATATCAACAAACATTAGATTTAATGGGTGCGCGTGACCCCCATGAATTAATGCGTTCTCTGGAAGTACATTTTATTCGAGACTGTGCAGAAATGGCAGCCAGAGCATCATTATATCGCCAAGAAACTCGTTGGGGGCTTTATCATTACCGCTTAGATTATCCCGAAAAAAATGATGATGAATGGTTCTGTCATGTCAATTTAAAGAAAGATGAATCAGGACAAATGGTATTGTTCAAGCGTCCTGTAGATCCTTACATTGTCGAAGTAGACACAACCAAAGAACTATACAATGTAACTGTAAAGTGAGGCACCAAAAAAGCATAAATAAATAGTTCTAGGAAAGCGTAACGTAATTAAAGATTCAATTAGTAAAATGCTTGAATTAATTAAACCGACTTGTGATTTGTATTCAGAGTTTATTGATATGGTAGCAGAATATCAAAAACATGGTGAATCACGCCTATTTGATCAGAATAATTTAACGTTAATTCAAGAAGATTTTTCAGCTTATATTCAATACTTAGAAAATAATTCCAAAGGTATTGATTTAAAACCTGGTTTTGTACCTGCAACAACGTATTGGTTAGTGGAACAGAATAAAGTAATTCTAGGCGAAAGCCAATTACGTCATTGGTTAATACCTAATTTAGAATATCGAGGAGGACATATTGGATATATGATTCGTCCTCTTCAAAGAAGCAAAGGATATGGTACACAAATACTGACTAAGACTTTAGAAAAAGCTAGAAACATGGGTTTGAATCGTGTTCTTTTAACCTGTAATAAAGATAATATTGCTTCCGCCCGTATAATTCAGAAAAATCAAGGTCAATTAACAAGTGAAGAATTTTTGGAAAATTCAGATATAGTTATTTCCCGTTATTGGATTAATTTATGAAAATTTAATTTGAGTATAATAAAATAAAAATGAGTTATCAAGCGATAATTTTCGACCTCGACAATACATTATTAAATTTATCATCAATCAACTTTTAAATTTACTAGAACTAGTTAAATAATTTTTAACCATTGAATATTTCAAAAAAATGCCTATTTATAATTCCATTGGTAAACAATATTCCCAAACTCGCGTTCCTGACATTCGCATCGTCAATGCAATAATTAATCTACTCAATTTACCAAATGGTAGTGTTATCGCTGATATTGGTGCTGGTACTGGTGGTTATAGCGTAGCCTTGGCTAACCAGGGACTTTTTGTTTATGCTGTTGAGCCTTCTATTGTGATGCGACAGCAAGCGGTTGTACATCCTCAAGTTGAGTGGTTTACTGGCTATGCAGAAAATTTAGCTTTACCAGATAAATCTGTTGATGGTGTTATCAGTATTTTAGCGATACATCACTTTTCGCATCTCGAAAAATCTTTCCAAGAAATGCAAAGAATTATTAGAGATGGAACAATCGTTTTACTAACTTTTGATATTAGACTCGCGCAAAGAATTTGGCTTTATGATTATTTTCCATTTTTGTGGGAAGATGCTTTACGATTTTTACCGTTAAACGAACAAATTAATTTGCTTCAACAGAATACTAAAAGGCGTGTTGAAGCCATACCATTTTTGTTACCACACGACTTATCTGATTTATTCGCCGCCGCAGCTTGGAGACGACCAGAATTATATCTGAGAGCCGAAGTACGTGCGGGTATATCATCTTTTGCGTTAGCTAATCAAGACTTAGTAGAAAAAGGATTAGAGTTACTTACAGCCGATTTAAATAGTGGAGAATGGATAAAAAAATATGGCGAAATTCATAATCTGCAAGAGATTGATATAGGATATCGCTTTATTTATACAACATTTGATAAATCATAATGGGTAATAATTATGGTAAATAAAGTTGTTTTAGTTAAAGAAGTTACAATTAAACAAGCTAATATTAAAGATGCAGAAAGAATTACTATCCTTGGTGAACAACTAGGATATTCTTTGACAAATCAACAGGTAGAGCAACGTCTGAATAAAATTAAAAATGATGCAGAACATATTGTTTATGTCGCAACTTTAGCAAATGAATATGTAATTGGTTGGGCGCACGCTCATATTTGTGATTTACTCATTATGCCAAAGCAAGTAATTCTTTTAGGCTTAGTGGTAGATAAAGATTATCGTCATCACGGAATTGGGCGTTATTTAATGCAATATATCGAACAATGGGCTGTATTAAAAGAATGTGATGGAGTAATTTTACGGTCTAATATTATCCGCAAAGAGGCACATTTATTTTATGAAAAAATTGGTTATACAAATATCAAACAGTCTTTAGCTTTTTATAAGCAATTAATTTAATGTCTAAATTACAAAATTGGGGAATGATGTTATGGCTTTAATTAATCAAAGAGTAGATGTACCTGTCATTGTTGATGAATCAAAATGTTTGGAAAAATGTACGGCTTGTATTGAGGTTTGTCCTTTAGATGTGTTGGCTAAGAATCCAGAGACGGGGAAAGCATATATGAAATATGATGAGTGTTGGTTTTGTTTACCTTGTGAAAAGGAATGTCCTACTAATGCTATTACGGTGCAGATTCCTTTTTTGTTGCGGTAATTATGTAAGTTTATATCACGCAGAGGCGCAGAGGGTTGGAGGGGAGATAAAATTATGTCTATAAGTGCTGATTCTGAATTAAATCAATGGTTAGAAATGTTGCGATCGCCTGATGTTAATGACCGCTTAGTAGCTGTTAAAACTTTACAACATCTTGGCGAAGAAGAGAGCATTGATGCTTTAATTATTGCCCTTAAGGATGAAAATATAGCTATCCAGAAAATAGCCATATCTGCCCTTTGGGAAATTGCTAATCCTGTGGCGATTCCTGCTTTAATTGAATGCTTGAGTTCGCAAGATGAAGATATTCGCAATGAAGCTGCATCAGCTTTAAATGAGTTAGTTAGTCAAGATGATTTATTACTTTTACTAGATAAACTAAAAATTGATGATATCAATACACAACTGAATATTTTAGTGCTGTTGCGTAAAATTCATGATATTCAATCTTTACCATATATATTACCATTTTTACAATCAAATAATCCCGAATTAAGAGAATCTGCAATAACTACATTGCGATATCTTAATCAATTAGAAAAATGCCCCGAAGCTTTAGATTTAATTTTTGATGAATCAGCAGTTGTGCGGCGGGCTGCGGCTTTAACTCTGGGACATTTGCAAGATATAGAAGTAATTAATAAACTCAGTCAAGCACTGACTAATGATCATGACTGGCAAGTGCGGCGTAATGCGGCTAAATCTCTAGCTGTTCACGCAAATCATCAAACAATTTTCGCCTTAGAGACTGCTTTAAGTGATGAACATTGGCAAGTCAGGAAAGCAACAGCACAAGCCTTACAAAAAATTCCAGATATTCAAGTAATGCCGCAGTTAATTCAATCTTTAACAGATGAATATGCAGATGTTCGGAAAGAAGCTGTAATTGCTCTTGGTAATTTCGCTCATTCTGATGTTATCATCCCACTGCAACAAGCTTTAGATGATCCTGATAGGGAAGTTGCTATTCAAGCACAACGGGCGATTAACAAGATACAAACAGATAAAATAGTATCAGGGGAGTAGTCAATAATTAGGGGAAAATGCAATGGCAAATCCATTTCCTGGAATGAACCCGTATTTGGAACAGCCTGAACTTTGGCATCAAGTTCATAATCGTTTGATTGTCGCTATAGCTGATGATTTGACTCCTCAAATCGCGCCTAAATACCGAGTTTCTATTGAAGAGAGAGTTTATACAAGTGTAGATGATATCTTACTGGTGGGAATTGCTGATATAGCGGTTGCTAACCGTAATATTCCAGATATTAGCACAACTTTGACTGCTGCAAAACTTAGCGAACCGACTAAAGTCAAACTTCCCATCCCTGAACAGGTAACTGAAAGATTTTTAGAAGTGCGTGCAACTCAAAATAAAGAAGTAGTAGCTGTAATTGAAATACTTTCACCTAAAAATAAAATCTCCAAAGAAGGTAGAACTGCTTACGAAAGCAAACGACAGAAAATTTTAGCTTCTGCCACTAATTTGGTAGAAATTGACCTTTTAAAACAAGGTGAACCGATGCCGATTTTGGGTGGGAAAATTACAGATTATAGTATCTTGGTTAGTCGCAGCTACAACAGACCTGATGCCGATTTATATACTTTCGATTTAAAAACTCCAATTCCGGTTTTTCCTATACCTTTGCATGAAGGGGAATCTGAGCCAATTATTGACTTGCAAAGGTTACTCAATGAAGTATATGAACGTGCTAGATTCGACTTAGCAATTGATTATACACAACCTTTAAAAGTTAAGCGACTTCCTGAAGAAGAAGCTTGGATAAAAGATATTTTGGCAAGTATCTAAATGAATCAACAAGAAGTAATTGAACTACTCAAACAGGTTATCGAACCAACTTTAAAAAATGACATTATAAGTTTGGGAATGGTGCGAAATCTCCGCATAGTTAGTGACTACGTTTACTTGCGTTTATATATTGGTTCTCATCAGCAGGAATTAAAAACAGAAGTTGAAGTTAAATTATCAGCTTTAACTTGGTGTAAAAAGACTTATATTCAAATTTGTACAATTCCTGGGGTGAAAATCACTCTGGGAGTTTCTAGTGGTAAGGGTGGTGTTGGTAAATCAACAACTGCTGTAAATATAGCCGCCGCTTTAAGTTTACAAGGGGCAAAGGTTGGGCTATTGGATGCGGATGTTTATGGGCCGAATGTGCCGCAAATGTTGGGTTTAGGACAAGCTGATGTGGAAGTAATTCAGACTCCTACAGGTGAGAAGTTTTTACCTCTGGAAGTGCAAGGAATTAAATTAATGTCGGTGGGTTTACTGGCAGAAAAAAATCGTCCTTTGGCTTGGCGGGGGCCTGTCCTGCACAAAATTATTACCCAATTTATCAATGATGTGGAATGGGGCGAATTAGATTATTTATTAATAGATTTACCACCAGGTACAGGTGATGCTCAAATTACGATTATTCAAGAAAGTCCAATTTGTGGGGTGGTTTTAGTGACGACTCCGCAGCAAGTAGCTGTTGCCGATGTGCGACGTAATATATATATGTTCCGCCAAGTCGGTGTTCCGGTGCTGGGGATTGTGGAAAATATGAGTTACTTAACCTGTGGGGATTGTGGTTCACGCACTTATATTTTTGGTAGTGGTGGCGGTGAACAACTCGCAGCCGAATTACAAACGCCTTTACTGGGACAAATCCCCATTGATTCGCGTATTTGTAGCGGTGGTGATAGCGGAAATCCTATCGCTACGAGTGAACAAGCTTCCCCAGCAAGCGAGGTTTTTCGACAAATTGCGATCGCACTTCACACCACTTTCAAGACAACCACAAAAAAACCCTCATAAAGAGGGCGCAAAAGTAATATAATTTCAACGGCTGCGTAAAGCTTCTAGTTGTTTTAACTGCGCCGTTTGTTGTTCTAAACGAATTGAGAGGCGATCGCACACCAGTTCGCAAATCTCAAAAATTAAAGGGTCAACAATCTCATAGTAAATACTGACTCCTTGTGGTTGACGATGAACAATACCTGCTTGTGCCAAAATTTTCAAGTGTTTAGACACATTGGCTTGTCCCAGTCCGGTAGCTTCGATAATTTCTGAGACGTTTTTGCTACCCGATTTTAAACTACATAAAACTTGGAGCCTGCTAGTTTCTGAAAGTACTTTAAAATAATCTGCAATTGGCCCCAGGGCAGCAGGTGAATTTTCTAACATACTCATGGCTAAATATATCTATCTACTATATTACTATATAGTATTGGTATCATGATTCTTGTTCGCAGAAACATAAAGTCGATCACGAATGTTAGGGGTGTATTCTGATACTTTGCTGGATTGAAAAGAATGGCGATTTTGAAATAGTACTAAAGCTGCAACTGCTAGTAAAAAATAGCCAAAGCTTTTTTGCAGTCTATGAGCAGGAACAAATTCTGCCAAATATGCACCAAAAATTGTTCCACCACTAGCAGCCACAATAAAAGATAACATCAACTGCCAATTAAAAGAAATATGTCCCCAATAGCTCAAAAAACCAGCAATTGAATTAAACACAATAATTAAGAGTGATGTGCCAATTGCTTTTTTCATCGGTACTTTTCCCAAAAGTACTAAAGCTGGAACAATTGCAAATCCACCACCAACACCAATCAAGCCAGTGAGTATCCCGACACCTAAACCTTCAGTCATTAACCATAACCAGCAATATTGACAGACTGGCGGAGGATACAAAGCTAACTGATCATCTGGAGCTACTTTTTGAGAACTACGGCGAATCATGAATACTGCTGCCAATAACATCATGATGGCAAACAGCAGCATTTGGAAAGTTTCGGTGACAAAGGGTAGCAAGGCTATTTTTGCCCCGATAAATGTTCCCAACATAGTGGCGGAACCAAAAATTAATGCTGTTTTTAACTGAATGTTTTTAGCTCGCCAGTGAGGAATTATACCCAACAAACTCACAGTCCCGACGATCGCCAAAGTCATAGCGATCGCAGATTTTGTGGGTATACCCATAACATAAACTAAAACTGGCAACGCCAATACAGAACCACCGCCACCAATCAAACCTAAACTCAACCCAATACAAGCAGCTAGTATATGTCCAATTATCCAGGTCATGCACTACTCCGTTGGTTATAAGGCAGTTTTGCTAGTAGCATTCCTAACGCACAGGTATCTGTAATTCCCGCGAACATCAATCCGCTTCCGACAAAGCCACTGAGAATCAAAAACCAAGGAGAAACAAAAGCGCCCAGCAATGTGCCTGTAACCACCAAAGAGCCTGCAACAATTTGCACTTGCCGTATTAAACTAATTGGGGCATTTTGGCTAATTTTGGTGGGATAACCTGCGGCTTTCCAAGCTGTCATCCCGCCGTTAAGATGGGTGACTTCTGTAAATCCAGCATCAAATAGTTTTTGCGCCGCCATTGTTGAACGATTCCCAGAACGACAGTAAAGAACTACTTGGGTGTCTTGGGTTTGCGGTACTTTGCGCGGATCAAATTTGGACAAGGAAATTAGTGTTGCATTGGGAATATGTTCTCCAGCATATTCAGATGGTTCACGCACATCTATCAGGGTGACAGTTTGTTGTTTGAGTAACTGTTGAAGAGTCTGAGCGTCAATGGTTTGTAATTTGCGTATATGAGAAGTGGTCATGACTGTTTACCTTTGAGGAATATTTTTAAACGCAGAGTGTTTCGCGCATTCGTCCTTGGCGTTCCCGCAGGGTAGGCGCAAAGAAAAGCACGCAGAGATTCTATAAATGGGATTGACAAGCGGTTACAAAAATTTCTTCCCCCTACTCCCTACTCCCCATTCCCTACTCCCCTTATTAATTACGCCGCCACGTTACCGCAGCGTTGGTTGGCGGGTACGGCTTCCATGATTTTTTTCGGGTTGGGTAAATTTAGGTTTGCCATTAACTGGATAAATTCTTCGCGGTTACGTCCTGCAAACCGAGGGTTTAATTGTTTTTCTTCGCCAATGGTGGAAACTGTATGACCACGATAGTCATGACCAGGATAGACTAAGGTTTCGTCGGGCAATGTGAATAATTTTTGGGTGACAGCATCGTACATCATTCCAGCATTGCCACTCTGAAAGTCTGTTCTTCCACAACCACGAATAAATAATGAATCTCCGGTGAGTAGGTGAGTACCGTTCACTAAATAGGCATTATGGCTATCAGTATGGCCGAGGGTGGCGATCGCTTCTACTTTGAGGCTGCCTAATTCTATAACTTCGCCATCTTTCATAAATCTATCGGCACATCCAGCTTGGGCATTTTCTGGCACAATTCCCAAACAACCTGTTATTTCCCGCAGTTTTGCTGTGCCAGTAATATGATCGGCGTGGATGTGGGTTTCTAAACAATATTTCAGCGTTATTCCTAATTCTTGCAGTAATTGGCGATCGCGCTCCACTTGTTCTAATACCGGATCAACCAAAATCCCTGTTTTCGTGACTAAATCTGCAATTAAATAAGTATATGTACTAGTTTCACTGTCAAATAGTTGTCGGAATAACATATTGCTTATCTCAACGAAAACTTATTGTTTTAATAATATAACTATATGGTAGTATAATAAAAATGTCTACTACTTTGACAGAATATCTAATTAACGAACATGGATACTAGTATTCCACTCGAAAATCCATCCCTATCAAGACGGCAAATCCTCAACTTTCTTACCGGAGCAACCGTCGCGGTCACTGCGGGTGCTGCGCTCTATCCTGCTGGCAAATTCTTGATTGCTCCAGCAGAAAAAACGGGGGTTGGAGGTGCTATTTTGGCCAAAGATATTCTAGGGACACAAATCCCAGCATCGCAAATTCTGGCTGACGCACCGGGAACCCGTGCCTTAGTTGCCGGTTTGGCAGGAGAACCCACCTATCTGATTGTCAAAGAAGATCACACCCTAGATCATATTGGGCTTGTCGATAACTGCACCCACCTCGGTTGTACCTTCCCCTGGAATCCTTTGGATCAGCAGTTTCAATGTCCATGTCATGGTTCTCGCTATGCCCCAGATGGGACGGTGGTACGTGGCCCCGCTCCTCTCCCACTGAAGATTGTCCAGGTTGCAGTGATCGATAACAGTATTTTAATCTCGCCGTGGACGGAAACTGATCCTCGCACTGGAAAGAAACCCTGGTGGGTCTAAGGATGAAGTGAAATGGAACCGATTCGGATTTTTTACTTTTCCGATGTTCTCTGCGTTTGGGCTTATATTGCTCAGATTCGTTTGGATGAGTTGAAAACAACCTTTGAAGACAAGATTGCGATCGCACACCACTTTGTCCCCGTATTTGGTGTTGCTCGTGAAAGAACAGACAGTTACAGTCAGCCCCACCCTAATTTTTAATGAAGGACGGCAGAGACTCAACGGCAATGTGGGCTATCGGGTGATCGAAGCCAATATTCGGGAGTTACTGCACAATCCTCCAGGAGAACAATCCTGGTGTTAGGAATCTTGCCTTAATAGTAAAGACGCGATCGCAATTAAAATACATCCATGAAAAAACCACTTTTATTTAATAAACGCTTAGTTCTATTGGGAATATCTTTGTTGCTCTACATAATAGGACTTAGCTTGCCAGCACTTGCTTTTGATATAGTTGACAACCAGACAAAGCAGACAAGTTTTATTTCTGTTATGAAGGGGGCTGAAGTTACAATTTGGGGAATACTTGGATTGTTCTTTCTTCAAATTCCAGCTATTGGCTGTTTAGCCAATCCGCTTTATTGGTTTTCCTGTAAATCGTTTGTACAAAAAAAATACAAATTCTCCATAGTTTCTGCTTTTATTGCCATTATTGTCGGCTTTACAGGAACAATATCAGCATATTGGCTGGCCTTACCAAATGGTAGTAATCCCTATAGTCATCTTCTATTAACCAAGTTACTTCCTGGTTTCTGGTTATGGCTTGCGGCTCCAGCATTTCTAATGATTATTGCTAGTTACTTTGCTTATATGAAACACAGAAATCGCCTCGTGTTAAACCAGAAGCTTTAATTGATTTACTCCCTAAAAATGGCAAAACTATATGATATTTAAGAAATCAATTCAGACCATATTCCTGGGATTTGCTATGTGTTTTTACCTCTGGGTTGGAGTTGGGTTTAGCCCAACTCTAGCAGCAAATCTCACACAGGCTGAATCAATCTCTCAACCCCCCAATCTAGAATCAGGAGTTGATCGCTTTCTCACTTCGATTCCCGCAGGCTATTACACGATCGCCTCTGTCGAAGAGTTAAAAAGCCTGTTGAAGAAGTCTCAACCTATGTTAATAGATGTGCGAGAAACTTCTGAGTATCAATCTGGACATATACCTAACGCAATTAATATTCCCCTGCGAACTCTGTCGCAAAATCTGAATCAAATTCCCCGCGATCGCCCTGTGGTATTGTACTGCTCCTCTGGTTATCGCTCGGCAATGGGGGTAATGACACTACACCTATTAGGCTATGAGAATGTGCGGGGATTTCCACCTAGCTTTGTCGGCTGGAAAAACGCAAAAGAAGCGATCTCCCAAAGTGAACTTGTGATGTTTTAATAGCACATTATGAGTTATAGTAGATGTATAAACAGCGATAACGCTATACGTTGTGAGGCAACCAATATGGATGCCAATGAAGTTTTAAGACGATATGCCAACGGAGAAAGAAATTTTAGAGAGGCAGACTGGAGAGGCATCAGCCTAACTAACGCAAATTTGAGTGGAATAGACTTGAGTGGCGCACATTTAAGTAATGCAGATTTGAGCGGCGCTGATTTAAGCAATGCTAATTTAAACTGGGCTGGACTCAAAGGAGCAAATTTCAGTAGGGCAAATCTGCGGGGAGCAAAAATGCCTGATGGAAGACAACACAATGATCTCTTAGAGTCTGCTAATTATTTCTCTAGCTAACACCTGACAATAAATCTGCTATTGGTGAGCGATGCTTTGTAGATAAAGACATCGCTTATTTCTAGATATGGCAATACTTACAGAAATGTAAAACACGATCAATCAATTAACCTAATTTCGTTCTGGAGATTTTGAAAGATGTCCTTTACTATCGAGTCTGCACGCTCTATTTTTCCCGACACTCCAGTTGCTAATGTGGTGCCGGCTACGGTTGAATCATGCAATCAACTCAGTGCTGAGGATCAGTTAGCTTTGCTTTGGTTTGCTTATACCGAGATGGGAGTTACAATCACTCCTGCTGCTATGGGAGCAGCTAATATGGTCTTTGCAGAAAAAACTCTGACGCAAATTAAGCAGATGTCTGCGGATAAGCAAACACAAATGATGTGCGATCTAGTGAACCATACTGATACTCCTATCTGCCGTACCTATTCATCTTTCGGCACAAACATCAAGTTAGGCTTCTGGTATGAGTTAGGCGAGTGGATGAAACTAGGAATCGTTGCCCCGATTCCAGAAGGTTATAAACTTTCTCCACAGGCCTCAGATGTTCTCGAAGCCATCCGTCAACTTGAAGGCGGTCAGCAACTCACCGTATTACAAAATATTGTCGTTAATATGGGGTATAACTCAAAGGTTAGCGAGCAAAACGTCAAACAACCTGTGGTTCCGCCTCAAGACATCGCACCCAGAGCTAAAGTCAGCATTGAGGGCATCGATAACTTAACCGTTCTCAGCTACATGGAGAATATGAACGCCTTTGACTTTCAAGGAGCTGTGGCTTTATTTACTGAAGATGGTGCCTTGCAACCGCCTTTCCAGGAACCGATTGTGGGTCAAGAGAACATCCTCGCTTATATGCGTGAAGAATGCTATGGACTCAAGCTCATACCAGAGCGAGGGGTAACGGAATCAGCAGCAGGAGAATTCACCCAGACTAAGGTGATGGGTAAAGTCCAAACGCCTTGGTTTAGTGACAGTATTGGCATAAATCTAGCATGGCGGTTTTTGCTCAACCCGCAAGGCAAGATTTTCTTTGTGGCAATTGATGTGCTGGCATCTCCTCAAGAACTTATGGAACTGGGCTTGATCCGATAGAACAAGCTTGGGGCAATTTGGCACATCTGACAAGTTCCTGAATATCCCATCTGCATAATCCTCTGAACCCCTGAAATAGCAGGGTTTCTTTGTTTTTATTCTTGGGTGCAATATGAATTGCAGATTTATAGACAGAACTTTGACAAAAGTCTATTAACCCAATAAAAACCTAAAAATAATATCATAAATGTTGTATTTATGTAAATAATTTGTTATAATATTTATATAAAACTTAAAAATGAGGTAAAGCCCATGCTCTACACCGATAAAGAAGGGAAGACCCTCAACCCAGAGAATTGTATAACTGCTAACAGCTTCTTTATTGAATCTGAGGTGTACATCTGTGAACCATTGGAAATGCACTTCAATCAAGCTGGGGAGTTAAAAGCGGGAAAAAAACCGAAGAAAGCAATTGCCAATCTTCGTAGTGATGGCAGCGAGTTAATGCCGGCTGAAGTTCAAGCGCATATAAACAGAGAAGGCAATCAATTGCTGAATGTGCCTCTTGCAACTGGCTACACAGTAGATGATGAGGGAATGATAAATACCTACGCTATTCAACCTGTGATGTCCTTGGCAGAGTATCCCTCTCCAGAACAACAACAACGCTACATCATCCAGGGGATAGTAGCTGTTATGTTTGTTGCTCTGACACTGATGACTGCATTTGCTGTCAGCTAGGGTAACAATATCTAGTACAACAAGGCAAAAGTAAAAGGTCAAAAGGAAAAAGAAAGAATAGTGATCCTACAACCCTTTTAGCAATTCCTTATGGTCACTGAGCGCCGTCGGTTTATTTACGCCAATCTGTACTAGATATTTAGGCTCAGATGGAAGATCGATATCTAGCTAAACTACTGACATACCTAGCGCGAGGCTCTAGCACTAACGGCGCGTTGGAGATTAGCCAAAGCTCGGTTGTAATTTAAAATTGCGGTGACTCGATTACCTTCGGCTCTGGTTAAGTCATTTTCTGCCTCGATGACTTCTGTTTGCGTACCAACACCAGCTTGATATCTAATTCGGGCAATATTCAATGCTTCTCTAGCTTGCTCTAAACCCACAGCAGAAGTCTGCACATTATCTAAATTAGAGCGTAGTTGAGTGTAGTATTGTTCAACATTAAAGCGAATTTGGTCGCGCTGATTGGCAAATTGAGTTTCTGCGATCGCTATATTAGTTTTAGCCTGCGCTGTCCTAGCTTTAGCTGCGCCGCCATCAAATAAATTCATACTGGCTTGCAAACCAATAGAATAACCATCAGTGATGCTGGCAGTATCGTTAAAGCGATCGAGTAAGTTATAACTTGTCACTAAACTTACTTGCGGTCTGACTTGTGCTATTGCTTGTCGTCGTTGTTGTTCGGAGATATTTCTTTGGGCTATTTGTTGGCGCAATTCGGGGCGATTTTGAAAAGCTTCAACTATACTTTGTTCTAAGGTTGGTTGCCACAGTCCTGCTAATGCCACTGCATCTGCGGCTGTGATATCTACTGACTGGGGTAAACTGAGCAATGTCCCAAGTTGACGACGGGCAATTTGTTGATCTGATAGGGAATTAGTCAAGTCTTGTTGAGCGTTAGCCAAGTTTACTTGAGCTTGTAGGACATCAAATCTTGTCCCTACACCTGCTCTTTCTCTGGCTTGAGCATCTTGTAAACTGGCTTGAGCATTTGCTACCGCAGATTGATTAATTCTGACTTGTTCATCAGCTTGCTGCAAATTATAGTATTGAGTTTTGACATTCAGTTCAATTTCTCTAGATTGGTTTTCCACATCTAACTCATCGATGCGTAACTGTTCTTCGGCCTCTTTGATAACCGCTTGACGATTACCGGATGTGTAGAGGTCATAATTCAGTTGTGCTGTACCGTTAAAAGAGGTACTTGGTTGAGAAGAGTTGCTACTAAAACCATTACCACTGTTAGTTACATTCCCGTTGATATCAAGACTAGGAAACAAGCTCGCTTGAGATTCTCTCAGTGCTGCACGACTGCGTTCTAACTCTAAAATTGTGACTTGTAAATTACGATTATTGCGTCTGGCTAATTCTAAAGCCTGTGTCAAACTCAAAGGTACAGTTTTTTGAATCTGTACCTCTTCTGGTTTAGTCGGAAATTGTAAAGGATTGGCACTAGGATTTAAGTTTTCTGCGGGAATTTGTGGTGTTGTTTGCGGTGAAGTTTGAGCATCAACACTCTTTGGTACAGCAGAAATTAACAGAGCGATCGCTACAACAAACCAAGTAGAATGCACTGAAGATAGCATAGGGAGTAGGGAGTAGGGAGTGGGGAGTAGGGAATAGGAGTGGTTAATAAAGTTTAAATTACTTAATTTTGTCTGACTATCACCTGAGAGAATGATATCCGCGTGCATCCGCGTTTATCTGCGGTTAATTATTTTGTAATCACCCAAATCAACCAACAATTAAACCATCTTGGACGCGGATGGTTCTTTTTGTTTGCGCTGCAATATCTGGTTCATGGGTAACAATCACAATAGTGATACCTTGCTCATTTAATTCTGTGAGCAAATTCATCACTTCATAAGAAGTTTCTGTATCTAATGCACCTGTTGGTTCATCTGCTAAAACTAATGCTGGTCGATTAACTAAAGCACGGGCGATCGCAACTCGTTGTTGTTGTCCTCCAGACAGTTGACTGGGACGGTTGAGAATGCGTTCAGCTAGTCCTACTCTTGTTAAAGCTGACAAGGCTCTTTCTCGACGTTTGTGTTTGGGTAAGTTAGCATAAACCATCGGTAACATCACATTTTCTAGTGCTGTTGCTCTTGCTAATAAATTAAATTGTTGGAACACAAAACCTATCCTTTGATTGCGGATATAAGCTAATTCATCATCATCAAAAGTAGTTAAGTTTCTGCCTTCAAAAATATAATTTCCATTAGTAGGTCTATCTAAACAGCCCAAAATGTTCATGAGTGTAGATTTACCTGAACCTGACGCACCCATAATTGCGACATATTCACCCTCTTCAATTGATAAGTGAATACCTTTGAGAATCGGAACGCTCATTTCTCCGAGTTTGTAGGTTTTTGTAATAGATTCCATCCAAATCATTGTGGTCATAATTTTTAGTACTGAGTAGTGAGTGCTGAGTGCTGAGTGAAAATATTAGTTAGGGAGTATTTTTATTTAATATATGAATAGAAGAGACAAGGGAGACAAGGAGGACAAGGGAGACAAGAGAAAAGCTTTTATTTCTCAAATTAGTCGCTTCTTAAAGCTGTAATCGGGTCTAATTTCGCTGCATTACGAGCAGGAATCACACCAGCAACTAGGCCAACAGATAACGAAAGTCCAAAACCGATAACTACTGATGCCACAGAAATTACAAAAGGAAATTTAAAAATACTTGATGCGCCAAAGGCAATTAAAATACCACTGCCCATACCAATACCGCCACCGACAATCGAAATCACGATCGCCTCGGCTAAAAATTGATTGAGAATCGCTGAATTAGTTGCCCCGACGGCTTTACGAATGCCAATTTCTCTGGTTCTTTCTACTACGGAAACTAGCATAATATTGGCAATTCCGATACCACCGACCACGAGAGAAATTCCGGCGATCGCTACCACCATAATTGTAAATAAACCAACAACATTAGTAAAGGTGCTAACAATATCAGCTTGATTCGTAATCCGAAAATCATCAGCTTGCGGTGGATAAATTTCGTGACGCAAGCGCAAAATATTAGTAACTTGAAATTGCGCTGCTTCTAACTTATCTTGATTACTAGATTTGATTAAAATTCCACTCACCGAAACACCAGTTAAAGCATTATTTCCTACTAGTCTCCCCGACATACTAGTTAAGGGAATAAAAATTTGGTCATCTCTATCCATCGGCCCTTGAGCGCCTTTCGGTTCCATAATGCCAATTATTTCATAAGTCTCTCCTTGAATGCGAATTTGCTCACCAATGACTTGAGTACTATTGCCAAATAATGTCCTTTTGACTGTCGGGCCAATCACCGCCACTTGCTTATTAGAATCGAGTTCTTCTTGGGTAAAAAATCGCCCTTCTTGGGGATGAGTATTGCGTGCATCGGGATAATTTAAATCTGTACCGTAGATTGTGGTGGAAGTATTTTCGCCACCATATACTACTTGAGCATTTCTTTGCAGATATGCCGAAACTAAATCGACTGATGGGGCTTGTTGAGCGATCGCTTTAGCATCTTCCCAAGTTAAAGTACTAGTAGAACCCACGCCTTGACGGATATTTCCACTCCTGGCTGCACCCGCTAAAACTTGCAATACATTTGTCCCTAGTGCTTGGATTTGGTTTTCAACACTTTTCTGCACCCCTTGACCCACAGAAGTAATCGCAATTACAGACGCAATACCAATAACTACCCCTAGCATCGTCAGTCCTGTGCGTAATTTATTATTCCATAGCGTTTCTACAGCCATTGATATGATTTCAGTCAACGGCACTGTAGACTTACTAGGTCTTTTTTGAATTTTGGGAATTTTAGATAAACTCTGAAGCATATTAAATAGAATGGCGTAAATATTTGTAGTTTGGAAAAGGCAGGAGGCAGTGGTTCGACTTCGCTCACCAACCATTCACATATATCTCTCCCTTGTCCCCCTTGTCCCCCTTGTCCCCCTTGTCCCCCTTGTCCCCCTTGTCTCCTTCGTCCCCTCATCCCCCTTGTCTCTCAACATTACTGACCAGAACGCCCACCGCCACCAGAAGAACGACCTCCACCACCACCAACACCAGGAAATACACCTCCCCTTGGCGTTGACTGGGGTCGTGAACCAGGGGGGAAACTCAGCAAGACTTTTTCATCACCTGTTAATCCAGACTTCACCTCTGTAAAATTATTCACAGTCACGCCAGTTTCAATGCGGGTGAATACAGGTTGCTCATTTGCGCCTAAAACATACACGCCTGTGGCTCTTTCTCGGCGCACAACTGAGGCTGTGGGGACGACTAAAGCATTTTCTAGCTCACCAACTTGAAATTCTGTATCGACATTCATCCCCGACCGGAGTAGGTTTTCTGGGTCAGAAAGAGATGCTTTCACCTGAAAACTAGTCACGTTCTGCTCGACGGTGGCTTGAGCCGCAATTTGACTGACTTTTCCTTCAAAAACCTTTCCTGGGTAAGCATCAGCTTTAATTGTCACTGGTTGACCAAGGCGAATTTTGGCAATATTCGATTCTGATAAATTAGCAACAACTTCATTCACGGAAGCTAAAGCCAAAATCGATGAAGAAGTAGCGGAAGAAACAGCACTCCCGGAAGTGGTGGGAGTCACAAAAGCACCAGGATCAGAGAATTTTTGCGTTACCACTCCATCAAAAGGGGCGCGGATAATTGTGTCGTTGATTTGGGCTTGAATATTTTGTAGTGAACCACGGGCGGAAATAACTTGAGCGCGGGCGACTTCAATATCTTCTGGGCGGTTTCCGGCTTTGAGTAATGCTAAAGCTTCTTCTCGCTGTTTCACAGTCGCCCTAGCTTGTTGAATATCTTCTGAACGTGAACCAGCTTGTTGCAGTGCTAATGCTTGTTGTGCTTCATTAACTTGGGCTTGGGCGCTATCACGGGTTGACCGTTTTTGAATAACTGTTTGCAGAGAAATAGCCCCGGAGTTGTATAGTTGTTGATTACGCTTTAAATCATCTTCGGCTTGGACTAAGTTGGCTTGGGCGCTTCTTAGCCTTGCTTGGGCTTGGGCGATATCTTGGGGACGGTTCCCGGCTTTGACTTTTTGCAGATTTGCTTCGGCTTCGTCGAGTTGGGCTTGGGCTTGGGCGATATCTTGAGGACGATTCCCGGCTTGGGCTTTTTGGAGATTTGCTTCGGCTTGGGCTAACTGTCCTTGGGCTTGCACCAAACTACCCCGCAGGTTGGAATCATCCATATAAGCGAGAATTTGTCCTTTTTTGACCGAATCTCCTTCTTTAACTAGCAGGGTTTTGAGTACACCCGAATTTTTGGGACTAACATTAATAGAGCGTTCTGGTTTGACTGTACCATTAGCCGAAACTGCGATCGCTAAATTTCGTCTTTCTACCGATTGGGTCAATATTTTTTGCCTAGCTTCTTGGCGCGGCACTACCGCCACTCGATAATAAACTCCATAGCCAATTCCACCCAACAGACCGAGCAATAGCAGCCAAAGTAACCAATTATACTTTTTTCGCTGTTTCTGTTCTAAGGGTAGAGCTGATGAATCTACAGGGTTTGATGTATCAAGTTTCATAACTGTGTCCGTTGTCCAAAATGGCTACCAAGCTAGTTATCTAAGTTCCAGCACCTAAATGCTCGGATTTTAAATGGCTTAATCTTATACCATCGCTATAGTGACTATATAAGCAAAAAATTTTAAGTTTGCAATTTATTATCAGCTAAAACGGACTGTTTTCTTCTATGACTAAAGTCACTAATAATTTCTGATTGCTCTATGACTAAAGTCATTAAATTGTCATACCAAATTGGTATAGCATTTCTATTTGATATGTGAACAACAGAAACAAGAGAGACCAGGATGACAGGGTAGACAAGGGAGAAAGATGTTTATAAATCATTTAGGATTGCTATAGCTATAATTTTATTTTTAATTGCCTATCTACTGCAAATATTTTCTGGATTGATATTATTCAAAAATCTAGAAAAACCAGGAATATCTAGGAGCGAATAAATCAATTATTCAGTATAATTGCTGAATAAAGCTATAGCATATTTAGCTATAATATTTCTGTAATTAGGATAAAATTTAGACATTAAAATATGAATAACTTACTGAAATTTTTGACAATTTCATCTTTGCTACTATCTACAAGTTTGCCATCTTTCGCAACCAATAAATCCTTCGTCACTGAGAAACACTTCCAAGGCGATGTGGAGCCAAAAAACTGCCCTCTCCAAAAAAGGAAAAAAGGTATTCTTATATATAATCTTTGCCAAGTTAAGGGTAAGCCAATATCTTTATATATCCAAAGTGTTGAAGTCTCTGGTGGCAGTGAAAATGACGCTCTAGATGTTGCTGTATTAAAATATAAAAATGGAAAATTAATTCACGTCAGTGCTGAAGATTTCCACAGATATGGTTTCCGTAATCAAAAGTTAGTTGCAGCTTGGCATCTAGATAATACCATTGAAAATGTATCATCACCTCAATATCGCGCCATAGAAAAGCGTTTTTTAGCAGAGTCTCGCAAGGGTTTAGAACTATTTGGGATTAAGCAAAAATAGCTGTAGAATCTAATTGATTCGTAAGTTGGAATTTACAACAATGCAAATGAAAAAGCATATAATTACTGGAATTTAGACTAAATGGCAGACTATCAGTCTGAGGGTGTTTATATGCTTTTTCATGCTTGGCGATGAAATTTATTTGATTGAGACTGCTTTCCTCATCAAACCTTTGGGTTTTTGACTGAACACAAAACCTAACTTTAATTAGCAACAATTCCTTGTGGGAAGCTATTATTTACTGAGGGTATTAATTGAGGTGAAGAAGGTACTTCAGTGACAGTTCCGTCATATCGGTTGACTTTCAGCACAGAGATTCGATTATTCGCAACATTGATAGCTGGTTGAGAAACAACATGCAGAAATGATTCTGTAGAATCTAAAGCTAGTTGAGCGCCACCAGTAAGCATCTCTCCCCTGAGTACAACCCTCTGAATTTCTACTGGTGTGCTGGGGTCTCGCCCAATATCATAGACAGTCACACTGTTATCAAGAGGGTTTGTGGTGTAAAGACGAGTTCCAGCGCGATTAGTTACTAGCCAACAAATTGCTCTACCCGAATTAGGTACGGTTCTCAGGAGGTGTAAATCTCCATCAGGCTCGTAAGAATAGACTCCCAATTGATTGCTGAGTGTAAAAGCAACATACAAAATTGGTCGACGGGGATGAACTTGAAGCCCCAGTGTTAGACCTAGAGGGTTGGGTGGGAATGCGGCTGGAGGTAGTTGTTGTGGTGAGTTTGGGCTTTGTTGCAAACGACCATTAGGAAGAATTTGATAAGAGCGCAATAAACCAGTCCCTGCGTCCATACCAAAGAGCAAACGTTTGTTAGGAGAAATGAGTGCTTGGGTAGGTAGAGAACCTCTGGGAACAGAAGCTGTAGAATTTGGAATAGGAATCAGTCTGCCCTTGGGAGTGACGCGAAAAGTAGTATAGTTCGGTAAAGAATCGCTGGCTTCCTGGGTGGGAATCTGCGGTAATAAGTTTTGGTTAACTACAGTCAAAATATCGCCGGCTAGACCAAGACTAACTGGCTGAACTCCCCCGCTAGGAAATGGCGATCCTTCTACTGGCGAAAGACTGCCATCTCGATTGATGTCAAAAACAGCAATAGTATTTGACCCAGAATTGACCGCAAATAGCCGCGTTTTTTCAGGGTTAACAATCACTTCTTGATCAGAAGCAAAGGCTGTAATGAAAAAGGGGCCTTTTCCAGCGATGGAAGCATTAGGAATTCCTGCACCGCCAGTTGGAAAAGACGGTGTAGATAATGGTGTGAGCGTACCCAAAGCATCACGGCGGAAACCAAGAATAGAGTTAGCATTGGGAGTTGGAATGTTACTTTGGGTGTAAACAATACCAGTTAAACGAGGCCATTGATACCAGTGGGCATCGGCACTTTGAATTGCTAATCCGCCTGTCAGTACAAGGGCGGCTACACCAGTGAGTGTCAGCAATTTTTGAGAACGCTGACGATTATTTTTGTTAGTTTTGGAGATTATATTCATCAATTTACCCTGGGAAATAACTACATGCGGTATGTAGAGATATCACAGTGATTCCGAGAATTTATGCAAATTTCTTCAGATCATTTCCGGGTAATCAATTATGCTTCTGTACAAGCAGAGGAAACTTTATACAGGAAGGTGTAAGATAAATTCTGTACCTTCACCCAACACAGAGTTACAAATTAATTTGCCATTGTGAGTTTCTTCCACAATTTGACGGGCGATCGCTAATCCCAATCCTGTACCTTTACCGACTCCTTTGGTAGTAAATAAATGGTCAAATATTTTTTGCTTGACTTCTTCTGTCATTCCTTTACCATTGTCAGCAATTGAGATGATTACTTGCTGGTCTAACACAGAAGTTGTAATTTTAATTTGATTGGCTTTAGCTTCAATTTCAGCAAACTTCCGCCCATCATTTGATTCATCTAAAGCATCAATCGCATTTGCCAAAATATTCATAAATACTTGGTTTAACTGCCCTGGGAAGCATTCAATATTTGGCAAGTCGCCATAGTCAGTAATTACGACAATGGCAGGGCGTTGGTTATTAGCTTTGAGGCGATGTTTGAGAATTAAAATTGTACTATCGATACCTTCATGAATATTGAATAAGGCTTTGCAATCCCTATCAGCACGGGAGAAAGTACGTAAACTAGTGCTAATGCTTTTTAAGCGATCGCAAGCCAGAATCATGGCAGAAATCATCTGGGGGATGTCTTCTAGGGTGTAATCTAAGTCTATTTCTTGGGCATGTTTAATGATATTTGGATTAGGAGTATTTAAACTTTCTTGGTACAGATTTAAATGTTGAATAATATCTGCCAACATAGGTTTAGCTTGTGCCAAACTAGCAGAAATAAATCCCAGAGGATTATTCATTTCATGTGCTACCCCAGAAACCAAATTACCCAAAGCAGACATTTTCTCATGTTGGACTAATTGGATTTGAGTATGCTGGAGATGTTGGAGTGTTTGTTCAAGTTCGGTGGCTTGTTTTTGGGTTTCAATTAATAAATCTGCTTGCTTGAGAGCAACTCCCATTTGTGCGCCAATTTGTTGGGCAAATTGAATTTCAAAAGGTTGCCAATGACGTGGGCGATCGCATTGATGAATGCAGAGTAAACCCCACAGTTCATCATCTTGCATAATTGGTACTACCAACGATGCTTTAACTTGGAACTTCACTAAAATTTCTCGATGACAATCAACTACTGCATCTGTGTTGATATCATCAATGGCACAATAGCGCCCTTGTTTATATAAGGTAGCAAATTCTTCTCCAAAACAATGATCTTGAACTTTTACTGCTAAAGCCGAAGTAAATGAGGGTAAAACATCCTCGGCGATAAATTCACCATATTCATAATTTGTCTCTAGGTGAAACTGATAAATTCCCACCCGATCAGTATGGAGAATTTGACGGATATTTTGGGTAACGGCGCAGAAAATTGCCTCTAAATTTAAAGATTGTCGAATTTGCGTTACCACCTCAAATAAGGTTTTTTGCTGCTGGAGAGTTTGTTGCAGTAGTTGGGCTTTTTCTTGGGATTCTCGATACAGTCGGGCATTTTCTAAAGAAATCGCCGCTTGGGCTGATAACATTTGAATAATTTCCAGGCGATCGCTATGAAATACACCACTTGTCAGTTTATTTTCTAAATAGACAATACCGACTAAATGCCCATGATAAATAATTGGCTTACCTAATACACTACCGGGCTTGAAGGTTTGCATATATTCCCCAATAATGCCAGGAATATCTGTCTTACAATTATCAATGACAACGGTTTTTTGCGTATTTTTGACATAATTAATCAATGTAGCAGGAATCTCTAGGCAAGTCTCTATTGCTTCAGGGTTAATTGTAGTTTCTATTTTCCCTTGAGAACTTACTTGACGATTAATTTTAGTAATTGCTTTGACTTGCCAAACACCATTTTCTTCCGGGAGAATCAGTACTGCTTTTTTCGCCCCAGAATTTTCTAAAATAATTTCAGTTAACCCGGCGATAAGTTCATCTAATTCAATCGTACTGGAAATAGTTTGAGCAGCTTTGAGGACAGATACAAAATCTATAGCATCAGTAATATTAGTACTATTACTAGTAGATGTTTGAGCAATAGTCGCAATAGTTTCTAATGGATTGAAGTTGAGTCTTTGCTGTTGTTGGATAGGTTTGAGGAGTTGTGGGTAGCGTTTTTCTAAGTCGTCGGTTTTAGCTTTTGCGCCCCAGCGTGCATAGCCATAATATGCGGCTTGCATATATCCTTGGGCTGCGTTTTCTTTATTCAACTTCAGATAAAATCTAGCTAAAAGTTCATTTGCTAGTGCAGCTTCGCAGATATAGCCATTATTTTTAGCCCCCTCAATTGCCCGATCATAACTTTCTATTGCTTCCCAGTAATTATTAAGTAATTGATGACATTCAGCCGCCACTAACTCAAATTTATGTAGATAATTCATTGGCGCTTTATCAGCCCAATTTTTCATTTTCTGCTGATTTTCAGCTATTTTTTTCAGTAACTCATCCAACTCCAGATGAGGCTTTTCCTTGTATACCTCTATGTGTGCTAAAGAATCATAAAAATAAAATAGAGGAATATAAGGAAACCCAACAGCACCATCTAAATATTGTGCAGTTGCAGCAGCATCAACAATTGCTTGTTGATAGTCTCCCAATAAATAATTTAAAAATAATTTATGAAAATTGATGTAAAATAAACCCAAGCGATCATTAGATTCTATATACTGGGATAAAATAATTTGTTCATCAAAAAACTCTCCTTGTAAGTATGGTGATGAACTTCTACCAGTTTGGCAATCTTGTAGTGCCTGTTGCAACATTTTTAAATAATAAACAGAAGTATTTTGCTTGATTTGATAAAGAGAATCGTGAAAAGCTAATACTTCTTGTTGCAATTCTGATAAATCCTTTTCTATTCCACCAAAATATGCAAATGCACAGTACATAACTGCGCTATATCCGGCAAATTGAAAATCTCCAGTTTCTAAGCCAATAGTATAAGCATCACGCAGAGGTTTTAAAGTTGTACTTAAAGCATCTTGCCAATGTTTAATAAAGCCATAAACCATAGCATTAACTTTACATTGCAGTTCTTTAATATTTAGCTTGTGCAATAAATCTAATGCAAGTTGACCAAACTTATAACCAGTTTCACTATCTCCCATCCCACCAGATAAAATCGCTGCATAACAGCCATAACTATGGGTAGAAATGGCATGATTTCCAGATTCTACTGAAATTTTTACTTCTTTAAATGTTAGTAACACATAAAGAATAGGAGATGTAAGAAAAGCTGCCGGTAAAATGCTCGATATCAAGCGTAAAATTGCTAATTGTACTGGATCAGTCATTAATGGTAAGTTAATTAATGACTCTATTTCTTGACCTTGATAAGCTAATTGTGTTTCTTGTAATGCCACACCAATATCATTGGGTGCAAGATTTTCAGGAAATTCTACACCTAATAATTGTAGAACTTTCAGCACTATTTTGATCGCTACTAAAGCTTGATTTTGGGCAATTAAAGCTTGAGTTTTGACTTCATAAACTGTGATTGTGTCAAGAATTGTCTTGGCTTGTTGCAATAAAACTTCTGATAATCTTTCCATTTCGGGAAAATCACCACTGAGATAAGCGGCTTCTATGGCTGTTTCATATACTTTTAAAGTAAACTCATATTGATATTGCCAACTATTTTCGGGTAAAAGCTGTAGGCTAAAGGTGCAGTATTCCCAAGCGGCGCTATATGCTGTTGAGGCTTTAGCTTTTTGGGCTGCATTGAGATTTAAATGTGCTAGTTCGTCTCGCTGTTCGGCTGTTGCTAGTAATTTAATTCCCCAGTTCAGTTGATTAACAATGGCAAATATTTTCTCCTCCCGTTGATTTTTAGGAGTATTATTTAACAATAATTGCCCGATATGCAAATGGGTGCGTTGTTTGTGTTCTTCGGGTATCAATGAATAAGCCGCTTGTTGGATGCGATCGTGTAAAAATTTATAGGTGATAATTTCAGAAGTGTTTTGATGAATATTTTGATGATCTGAACTGATGAAAAACTTGTAAACATCACTTTGAGGTAAAATCAAACCTGCTTTTAAAGCACTCCACAAAGATGTTGCCGTTTCTGGTTGTGATTTTTGCGAAACAATTGCTAAGGTTTCTAAATCAAATTGGTTGCCGACACAAGCAGCTAATTTTAAAATTTCTTGTGTTGTTTCTGGCAATTTTTGGATTTGTAGTGCCATAAATTCAACAACATCGCTAGTAAGCGATCGCTGATTAATCGCCGCTATATTACATTCCCAATGTCCTTGCTCATAATTAAAATAAATCAGCTTATCTTGGTGTAAGGATTTGAGAAATTGTGTTGTAAAAAAGGGATTACCTTGAGTTTTTTGATAAATTAATTGTGAAATTGGTAAGGCTAAGGTTTCTGAACAAATTAAGGTATCAGCTACTAACTGATTTAATTTCAATTCATCCAGTTCTTTGAGGGTGATGGTATTAATTGTGGTGCCATTTTTAGCAATGTCATCTAAAGCTAAGATTAAATGATGTGCTGCCGAAACTTCATTATCTCGATAAGCCCCAATCAGAAGTAAATATTCAGGATGTGCCTCACTCATTAACGATTGCATCAGTTTTAATGAGGCAGAGTCAATCCATTGTAAATCATCTAGAAATATCACCAATGGATGTGCTGAGGCGCTGAATAGTTTAATAAATTTTTGGAAGAGCAAATTAAATCTATTTTGGGCTGCATTACCTGATAATTCTGGTGCAGGTGGTTGTTTACCAATAATTAGTTCTAATTCTGGGATAACTTCAAGAATTACCTGGGCATTTTCGCCTAATTCTTCAGTAATTTTATGCTGCCATTGTTGGATTTTATCATCGCTTTCGGTGAGTAATTGTCCCATTAAATCCCGGAAGGCTTGTACAAATGCTGAAAAGGGAATATTCCGGTTAAATTGGTCA
Source organism: Nostoc sp. FACHB-190 (assembly GCF_014696905.1). Classification (NCBI taxonomy): domain Bacteria; kingdom Bacillati; phylum Cyanobacteriota; class Cyanophyceae; order Nostocales; family Nostocaceae; genus Nostoc; species Nostoc sp. FACHB-190. The sequence goes on along the minus strand of NZ_JACJQW010000010.1, from coordinate 44,224 downwards.
AATTTACCTTTAATAAAATAGCCACGTTGTCTAACAATTGGTTTATGAACTTCATTCACAACCGCAGTTTTACCAATTCCCGAAAAACCCGCCACTAGCATAATTTCTGTGCTACCGTTAGCAACGCAATCAAATGCGGTTAACAGAGTTTCAACTTCTAGTTCACGTCCATACAGTTTTTCAGGAATAGTAAAGCGATCGCAAATATCCCTTTGGGCAATTTGAAAACTTTTAATTCTACCCGTTGTGTGGAGTTGGGTTAGACAATTTTCTAAATCATACTTGATTCCTAATGCACTTTGATAGCGGTCTTCGGCATTTTTCGCCATCAGTTTCAACACAATCTCGGAAACTACCTGGGGAATTTCTGCACTGTTAACTAATGCGGGCGGAATTTTGGCAATATGACAATGCAACAATTCCATCACATCGGTTGATGGAAAAGGTAATTCTCCAGTCAGTAACTCATAAAAAGTTACCCCCAAGGAATAAAAATCAGTCCGGTAATCAATCAAACGATTCATTCTCCCAGTTTGTTCGGGAGAAATATAAGCCAATGTGCCTTCTAAGACATGAGGATTAATCAGGGTTTGAGTTTCTTTAGGCAACAAAGATGCAATACTAAAGTCAATGATTTTTACTTGTTTGGTATCGGGATTAATAACAATATTGCTGGGTTTAATATCTTTATGGATGATACCATCACGATAGAGCGTATCTAATATACTGCACAGAGCGATCGCTATTTCTAAAAACTCTAGTAAAAACTCAGGAGATTGCCGTTTTGTGGCAGTAAAATAATCCTTGAGCGCAATTCCCCCCATATCTTCCATCACGATCGCATAGCCATTTTGATAAGATTCCAGGCTATAGGTTTCGATAATTCCAGGTTTATGCAAATTTTTAGCGATCGTGTATTGATTGCGAAACTGCACTAATTCATTAAAACTCGGATAAGGGTTTTTCAGCAATTTCACTACTACTGGTTTGTTGTCAATTTCTCGATATCCACGATAAACCAGTGTTCTCAAGCCATCGTAGAGTATTTCACTAAATTGATATCCAGAAACTGCTAACATACCACCAAATCCTAAAGACGCTTAGATATTAGTGTTCCCAAATATCATCAATTTCTCATCAATAATTTTGATTTTTTAATTTATTATTTCAATTCAATTTTCACTAAATTATCTTACCTATGTTTACAATGGAAATCCTTGCCTAATTTTCTCTGTTTATGGATTCAATTTGTTAAAGCAATGTCTAATACAATTTAGTATTTGAGATTTTAGATTAGTTTAGGTGAGCAAAAATTTTACACTTCTGCAACCTTATATCTATTCCTGCTAATGTGAATAGGACTTTATAGTAAAGTACTGACTAGGAATCTAGTACAAGTCAGCGTAAATAAACCAACCATAAGAAATTGTTAAAAGGCTTGTGGTATCACTATTCTTTCTTTTTCCTTTTAACCTTTTACTTTTGCCTTGTTGTACTAGTGTTATCAGGTATTTCAACCATAAACATAGTCCTAACAGATACTTCGACTACTTTAGTGCATCAGCTATTAGCAGTTAGTAGTGTACTGACATTGGGATCAAATTAACCGCAGATGGAATTTCTTTTACTACAATACTTTAGCCTTACCATATATGTGTTAGCGACAGCGTAACACATCATACTTAATAGTCTGTTTACTCAGCACTTTAAAGCCAGTGGGTGACGAGGGATTTGAACCCGCAACCAATAGATTAAGAGTCTACTGCTCTACCGTTGAGCTAGTCACCCGCACTGAATACCTATTATAGCAGCTTTTGTGGGGTGATGCCAAGGTAAAGTTAATCAGGAAGCGGGTTACAGCGTAGTTGATCTAACAGAATCCTGCCTAGACAGCAAATGTGAAATGGCGATCGCCTTTCAAAAAACAGAATTAGGATTTCTGAAGTCAGGAATAATCTTCTTTTTAGAGCCGAAAATATTAAAAAATAATGATATCTTATCTATTTCGATTAAAACTAGTTGACATACATCTATCTTAGGATATAGTTTATTTAGCCAATACAGCTTGATAGTTGATTGCTTGCAACAGTGTGAAAACCACGTTGCTACTGAGTAGTATTTCAGTAAATCTATTAGGTGTACATATCCAACCAAAAAGTATGAGATTAAATTCGTAAATCTCTGTCAATTTGTTTGGATACAATTTGCTCTGGCATAACAACGCTGTCTGTAGCGCAGATATCGGTTTGTTTTTATGCACCTATGTCAGCACTATCAAGTTCAAATTTATTATTACTGCATCAAAAAGTAGAAAAGTGCAGATCACCTACTAATAAATGTGGCAAGTTTTGTAACTACTTACGTTAAGTTTTGAAAATACTTCGGAGTCATGAACATGAGTAATAAACCAGAACAAAGTCCATTAAGCTTTGTTGCTCCAATTAAAGCACCAGTAGCAGATAACTATAAAGCTCTCAAGAAAATTTTAGAAACTGGGACTTTTGGAGAAGCACTAGATGAAGTTGGTACGGTACATTTTGGACGTTTTATGTTCCTCGAACAAGTTACGCCAGAATCAGGGGAAGAGTATTATGCTAAATTCGCTCTCTTTACAGCCTATGACGGAGATTTTACAAAATACGTTGATGACTTTGTTGCAGTAGTTGGTGATTTTTTTAATTTACTATTACAGCATTTAGAAGATGGAGATCAGGTAATACCAGTTCAAAAAAATGCTCAAGATTTTGCACAGTATGTACACAAATATGATCAGGAAGTCAAAGTCTGGTATAGTGCTTATCCGAATTTAAATGTAGTTGATATTCGTCAGTTAGTAGCTCAACCATAAGATTATCGGTTTTATCACTTCCTTGCAGCTAAACCTAAATTAAGGACAGATGAAGAATTAGCTACTAATAAAATTTTCAAAGAAGTTTTACTGTTTAAAAGTGTTCTAAAAAATAGCGTTATATATTAGCGTAATGAGCTAGAATCTTTACTTAAAAACATTCTTTTAAGATTTTATAGCATAATCATCTATTGGTGTGAAAACCAAACTTAGATGAGGTTTAACACAAGGAAGTGATAATTTTATGCCCTGTAATACTAAGGGTATTACGGGAGTTTGGATTGGCTAATTATTAGGAATAGTAGCATATTTCTCTTTGAAATCAAACAAGAATCAAAGTTGATATGACAATTAGTAAAAATCAAACACAGCTTGATTTCAGTGATATACAGGGTTATATCGTCCGTGGCTATAACATGGATTTTGCAAGACATTTTGTCCTTCAGGTTCAAGATGCAAAAGCTGCCAAAAAATTTATTGGTAACTTAGTAAATGGTAATCAATCAATTCCGCAAATTACTACTGCTGCATTGTGGGACGTAAAACCGAGTTACTGCTTGAATATTGGATTTACTTTTGAGGGGTTAAAATCACTGCAATTTGGAAATGTTGATCAATCTTTTTCAGATAAGCATTATCTTTCCTTTAAAAAAGGTGCTAATCATCCAGAAATAGCAAGTAAATTAGGCGATGTTGGAGAAAGCTCTCCTGAAAATTGGAAAGGTGGATTAGGAACATCTAATACTCATATTTTGCTGTCCCTCTATGCTCAAGATAGTGAAGTGTTAGAGAAGCAATCAGATCAACTGCGAATACTTTTTCAGGAAGAACAAGCATTGAAAGAATTATCTTGCTTGGATGGAGCTAAACTTCCTGATGAGCAAGGCAAACCTAGCGATATCATTCATTTTGGTTACAACGATGGAATTTCTCAACCAAAAATAGAAGGGGTTCCCTCAAAGGCTGGACTTCCATCATCTCTCGATCCTCAGCCTGCGATTCCTGCTTATGACTTTATCCTACTAGATGAACCAAAAGCTCCTTACTACGTACCAACACCTGATAAGTTGGGTTTAAATGGTAGTTTTGCTGCTTTTCGAGTGATGGAACAGGATGTAGCTGGATTTGAAAAGTTCCTTCAAGAGCAAAAAGATAAAATTGAGCCAGAAAAACTAGCAGCTAAAATGTGTGGTCGATGGCGCAATGGTGTCCCGCTAGTCCTTTCTCCAGATGCTGACCAACTTTCACCCCCCGAAAAACCAATTACTTACGAACAATTTAATAATTTTAACTATCTTCAGGAAGACCCAAAAGGATATAAATGTCCTATTGGTTCACACATACGGCGCACAAATCCTCGTGATGCGAATATAAAAGGGGTAACAAAAATTCACCGACTCCTCCGTAGGGGAATGCCTTATGGGCCTGCTTATAACCCTAATTGCCCTAATGATGGTTATGAAAGGGGATTACTAGGACTATTCATTTGTGTGAGCCTAGATCGCCAATTTGAATTTGTCATGGAAGAGTGGGTGAATAAAGGAAAGTTTGCTACTCTGCCTGACAATGCCCAAGATCCTTTGCTTGGTGTTAACGACAGTAATCAAAGTCAGTTTGATATTCCTGTCTCTCCCGACCAACCTTCTATCAAGCTGACTAGTTTTGAGCGATTTGTTAAAACTAAAGGTGGAGCTTACTGTTTTTTACCTAGTATTACCGCCTTGCAATATATAGCTAGTAATTGATGAGTGATGAGTAATGAGTGATGAGTAAATAGGACTGATGCAAAATTATGAGAAGACGTAGACGCGCTCTTCGGCTACTCTTACGAGAACGCCTAACGGCGAAAACGAAGTTATAAGAGTTTGAGAGAGTTCTTGCGTAAGTCCTAGTAAATACTCATAACTCATTACTTATTACTCATTACTTGTTATACCATTTTGGATTTTAGATTTTAGATTTTGGATTGGGTAAGGGTTGATCGGTATAGCTTTTGAGTCATCCATCTGTCGCAATCATTTTTTAATTTGGTATTACTTAACGCGATGTGCGACTTATTCTTGAAACCCCTCTCCAAACCTCTCACGCCAGTCGCTACAACGGAGGAAACCTCCGCAACGCGCTGGCTCCCCGAAACGGAGAGAGGCTTTGAATCTTGCTCCCCTTCCCTACCAGGGAAGGGGTTGGGGGTTAGGTTTGAGAGAAAGTCGCACACGGCGTTATACCAATTCACGAAATTACTGATACAAATCACTTCCTCTGCAACTCTGATTCCGGTCGCCGAGCGAAGTCGAGGCGCTGCTTTCATGTCTGTATCATTTTTAAAGTGAAATGGTATTACTTATTACTCATTACTCATTCCAAAACTGGGCAATGTAATGATGAAGGTGGTTTGGCGATTTGCACTCTCTACCGTGATTGTACCGCCTAGATGCTTGACCATTTTCTGCACTAAAGCCATTTCTAAGCCTGTACCACTATATGTCCAGGGGTCATTTTTCATGAGGCGATAGAATGGTTCAAAAATCCGGTGTATTTCACTGGCGGGAATTTCTAAGCCGGAATTGCAAATCTTCAGTTGCACTGCATTAACTGTAAAATCAGCCGAGACGGTGATGATTTCACCTGATGGGGTATTTTTGCAAGCATAGCTTAACAGTTCGGTGACTATGCGTTCTAAATCGGTGATGTCTGTTTCTAGGGGCGGGAGTTGATGATTAATATTGAGGTGTAATTTTTGTTTTTGGCAATGGGAAAGGTCACGAAAGGACTCAACAATAGGTGGTAGCCATGTTTGTAAGTCAATGGTGATCAATGTGGGTATATTTGGTTCGGTTTCGAGATAAGAAAGCTGCATCAAATCGTTGATTAACTTACTTTCTCGCCCACACTCGTTTTGCAAAATCTGCAATAGTTGGGGGACAATTTCGATATCTAGGATGCCTTCTGGGGTTAGCACACTTTCGAGAGTTTGGGCGGCGAGACTAATGCTGGTTATGGGTGTGCGTAGTTCATGGGAGAGGGTTTTTAAGAATTCGTTTTTGCGGCGTTCTTGCTGTTCTAATGTTTGCATTTGTGCTTGAGTGGTGGATGCTGTTTTGGCTTGGCGAAGGGCGATCGCACATTCATTGGCTACCTGTTGTACTAAACTAATTTCCAGTGGCTCAAACATTTCTTGGTTTGGTCGATGCAACCATAAGTTACCCAAAATGCCTTGGTTATCAAAGATTGGACAAGCTAACTGAGTTATAACCTTTAGTTGTGGGTGCCATCCAGGAACAATTTCTAAAGATTGCCAATGTTTTTTGGCTAACAATAGCTGATACACTTCTGGCAAGTCGGCAACTTGGCGGGTTAATCCTTGATATTCCGGGGTGCTAGTGGTGTATTCATAGATAACAGTTGTTTCACTTCCACCAGCATTGTAAGTTTCAATGTAACAAGACTGGAGTTGAAATAACTGAGTTAGTTCTTGAGTGGCTGTTTGCATTACCTGGTTCGTAGATTGATGGTCGCGGATTTGTTCGGTAATGCGACACACTAATGTTTGAAAGTTATTGGCTTGCTGTTTTTGTAGTTCTAGCTGGGTTTGCAAATGCTGTACTTGTTCTTGGAGTTTGGCTTGATGGACTGCTATACCAATTTGATTGGCTAGTTGTTTGAGTAAGTCAATTTCGATTTCTTGCCATTGGTGGGGTTGATGGCAATGTTGGGCGGTGATTAATCCCCAAAGTTTTTGCTGTGACCAAATTGGGACAACTAAATTCGCCCTGATAGGCCAGGATTCCAGCAAATTAACTTGGTCAGGATGTAACCCGGCTGTGTAAATATCTTCAATAATTTGAATGCAACTGCGTCCACTGCGTTCTTGATATTTGCCAATTAAGCTAGGATCGGGGAATTTCTGCCCTAAACAAGAATTGGGGGTGACTGTTGATTCTGCAATGACTACGTTAGTCTCATCAGGCTGCATACAATAAACTAAAATGCGATCGCACCCCAAACAATGCCGCAGTTCTTTAACAAGTTGATGCAGCAATGTATCTAAGTCTAAGGATTCTCGAATCCATTGAGCGATCGCTTCTAGCAGTTGTTCTTGGGCTGTTTGAATTTCTTTTGCTTGGGCTACCTGCTTCACTGGAGTGATGTTACTACTTGTGCCAATCAGTCGATAAATGCGAGAGTTTGCATCTCGCAATGGTGTTAATGTGGTACTCCACCAAGTCGCCACTCCTTGAAATTGCAAGCATTGTTCGTAGGAAATGGTTTTACCAAACCGCACGCAGTCAGCATAATGCTGACGCACATTTGCCGCATCATCAGGCGAGAGAATATCTTCTGGTTTTTTTCCCTTCAGATTCTCAGAACTAATGCCAATCCATCGTTCATGGGTGGGGTTTAAGGCTACGTAGCGAAAATCTCCATCGTCGAGAACATCCACGATAAATATAGATGTCTGCACAGAATTATAGATGCTCAGTAAAAACTGTTCACTACCACTGTGTTTCGCTAATTCTGGATCAAAGAGAATTTGAGAATGCAATTGTTGTTTCAACTCAACGGTTGATTCACCCGGATTTATATTCATGGGAGAGTCCCTGTCTGCTATTAATGACTCCTCTAAGCGCAACCCCTGATGATGCTAAGTGATGAAAAATGCTTTTTTGCGCTTACAGCAAAGCATTGTCTGTCTTTGCTCAACTGATTTTTCGATCTTTTTCTATTCTTATCAGAAATATCGGAAACTTAATAGCAGTCAACTCAACAAATATATCTCCTTGAAGATCAGAGTGCATTTGCAATCAGATGCAAATTTATTAGTCATTTTTTATTAAGAATGATTTAAGATTGTTGCATACATCTAAGTATACTCGAAAGCAATATTTGCCAAAAATTACATTTCTTAATGTTATTTTAATATGCAGTGCTATTAACAGCATATTAACAAAATATTGCATGATGATTTTGCCTGGATGAGAAATGATAAATTATCGCAATAGTCGGTAAGCATTGATCCCTGTGAAGATGGCAACAACAATCCAAGCAATAGCTAAACCAACAACTTCACCTAAAAACAACCGCGTTAACCGGAGTAATACTATTCCCACAATTGCGCCAATGGGTACAGCCATCGCCCAAGCGATCGCACTCACAAATATCCATTGCCATGACAAAGCTACAGACTTGGGAATCGCTGTCCACTGTGCGAAGCCAATAATCAAACCAGCAACAGCACCTAAATTTGTCCCCCAAAATATTCTTAGGGGTAAAGCTGGTGTATTGGGGACAATCCAACCCACAGCACCCACACCAATAGCCGTGATGATTGCCCAAGCCAACAAAGTCGCTAATACCCAGCGCCCAGATAAAATTTGATGGCGGATGAGTAAACTTTGGGGAAATGCGATCGCCAAACCACCCAAAGAAGCCTGCGCCACCCCCACATCTGGCTTTTCCCCGACTTCAATCCAGCACAAACTGATCAAAAAACCACCCAAAGTAGCGATCGCCCACTGCAAGATAAAACCAACTTGACTTTTAGTAGATGTGAAGAACATGAACTTCTCGCCAGTAAAGCATGGTAGAGATTACTATACAGCGCGAGAAAAATCAAAAAAGTTCAAAATGTTTGGCTATCAACAATAAAACTTTTAAAACATCCTCTTACACCCTTACACCGCATTTCTCACAAGCTTCAGGCGTTTGATGGGGCAGAGGGGCAGAGGTGCGGAGGGGCAGGGGAGAGAGTACCTTCATTCTCCCCTGCTCCCCTGCTCCCCTGCACAGGCTTTGAAAGGTGTGGTGAGAAATCCGGGTTACACCCCCACACCCTTACAACCAGTCTCCACAGAAAATATTTGTGCGTAAGTTATACCTAATTACAACATGAAACAATAGGCTTGTTAGCAATCTCTTTTAAACCAACATCACCTAGTAATTTCTGCCAATCTTGCATCAAGGTTTTGCTTTGGGGATTGCGGCGGCGGAGTTGGGCTAATTGGGTTAAAGCATCGTACCAAATGCCTTTTTGGGCATACAAAATCACTTGCTGGCGATTCGCTGAAGGAGTATGTTGAAATTTGACTCGTTGAATCCAGCCATTGACATTGATTGATTCATTGTCACCCTGACAATTGATATTTAGGGATAAATACCAATGATAGTTTTTATCTGGTTCGAGTTTAACTGTGGATGGCAGACTGAGAGCGATCGCACCTGGTGTTTCCTTAACAGTGAAAGTTCTTTGATAAATTTGCTTGTAATTTCGCTGTTCGCGGCTAGTTTCGTCCCATAATTCTAATTCAGCGCCCTGAATATCTTTGGCCTGGTAAGGAACATAAAACCAGAGTGTCGGAGAGGCGCTAACCGTTAAGCCCCAAACATGGCTCATTTTTGGTTCTGATTCCACAGCCGGAACTATAGCGGTGAGACGCTCTTTAATATCTAGGGCGGTGCAATTGCGACCGTCACGAGTTCCCCCACCTTGGCGATTTCCCGGTGCGCCTCTGGATGATAACGGTGGTTGATTAAAAATCACCGACGAAATCCTAGAAGGTGTTGACTGGGACTGTTTTATAGGGGATGAATAAACTTCTCCCTGATTCACAGCTAAAACCCATACCAAACCTAATCCTATCAACCGCATCATGATTTCCCTCCCAAATGCCGCTTTAAACCAGTTGTGATCACGTATGTAATTGCCAAAGCAAATACTGATGGTATCACTGGGAGACAAAGACCACTCAAGAAAAAGCCAAAACACAGACTAACAAGGATAACACTGGCGATCGCAGCTAAAACTCGACGATATAGAACCGAGTCAAATCTCCAAACACATAAGCCCCCGATGAGTGACCAACTCCAGATCCAAATCACATCCCAACCCTGGGGCCAAAACCTTAGTAAAGGGCGTTCTTGTTGAGCGATACTGAGCATTTGACTCACCATTTGGGCGTGAATGACGATACCGGACATTTTTTTGTCAACTTCTTTACTAAAGGGCGTAAAAAAGCGATCGCCAATTGAGGGCGCTGTGACACCAATCAAAATAATCCGATTTTTCACCCACTGGGGCGGTAAATCATTGTTGAGAACGGCTGCTAAGGTAACTTCCCTGGCAACTTTTTGCGCTGAACGGTAATTGAGTAAAACTTGATGACCACGCGGATCAATGTTGTGATAAAAACCAGTATGATTTTCCAAAGGCTGAAAAACAGTAGAGCCAAGCTGCAAGTTACCCTCTGATGTGGCTTGTGGTTTGATGCCCTCAAAATCGAGGTAACGCCGCGCTAATTCGGCACTGAAGGCAAATGAAGACTGACACCGGGAATTTCCTGGATCTATATGCAGCAAAGAACGCCTGATTATGCCATCTGATTCCACTACAAAATCACTAAAACCCACATTGCTTGGCGGACTAGTAGGGGGAGGTGCAACACCAAATTTATCAGTGTTCGACTCTGGGTTGCTGACTTCGCAAGTCGTCACCAGCCGGGAGTTTTTCGGGATGTGGGCGGCTAGTTCCCGGTGTCCCGGTTCCACTGGTAAATCGCGGTAAATATCTAAGCCAATCACTCTGGGTTGATAGGCCTGGAGTTTCTCTAGGGTTTGCCAAATTACGCGATCGCTCAAAGGATACCGCCCTTGCTCTTGAATATCTTGTTCTGTAACTTGGACAATCAAAAGACGCTCATCAATTCCGCTATCTGGTTGTAAGCGCATAAATAAATCAAAAGCCCACAATTCTATCGGCTGGAGTCCACCTAAAAACCGCAATGTCATAATTAAGCCAGTCGCCAGTAAACTCCGTACCAAGATATCTTGCAAATCTTTCCAGTCTAGCCGACGACGGTAATTAGGAAGGCTGATCGGCCGCAAATCTTTCCAAGTTGGTGGCACTTGGGCAGGATTTTGGTAAATCATCGGTAGCCAAGTCGCCCCCGGTAAATCCGTAAATTCCTCTAGTCGTTCTTGGGCGCGGCGCACAGCAGTGTATAAAGTTTGTCCCGCCGCATATTCCCGCAAGAATTCTTTGAGAAACGATTGAGCAACGACATCGGGGACAATCTCTTGCATAACAATAATCACCGGGACGTGTAAATCAGCTAACTGTTGCGCTAGTCCCAAACCTTCACAAGAGTTAAAAATGGCAATCTTTAACCCTTTTTGCATCGCTTCCCGAAAAGCATGTTTAAATTGCTCAGTTTCGATGCTTTCTCTAGAACTAAGACTGATGCGCCCTCTTTGTTCTACCGTTTGACTATGACCAGCAAAAAAGAAAATATCCCAGCCTTGGGGATTTCGGAGTTGGGTAATTAATTCTCTGCCTTGGGGCTGATGACAAAAAACCGATTCTGTTTGTGGAAGATTGGCGATCGCCTGACGATCTGCTTCTAAATCTAGGTGTTGATGATCACCAAAAATTGCCAGTAACCGGACGCGATCGCGTGGCGTTTGCTGTTTCCCAACTTCCCAAGCTTCATATTCTATCGGACTATAGCTAACACCAACATTTGGATAACTTGCTAGTAAATCCCAGGTATGCCAAGGTAACTTCCATAACATTACTTCCTTGGCTTTAATCGCTAACCGCAGAGTATCCGGCTGACTGGCTAACTCTTTACTCAACCTTTCCCGAATTTTTTGCCAACCGACTTCCCCCGATGCTTGCAACCATTGATTGAGGTTGGTTTCTACTTGTCTCATTCTTTGCCAACAGTCAGCTGCGATTTCCTTAGTTGCGCGATTCGTCGGTAAGCTTTCCTCAATTTCCCAACCATCATAGCGGGCGAGCGTGGTGAGATTCCGAAAAGATTGTTGCCACAAAAAATACAAACCTTCAATCTCAGTATTAGCTCCCAACCTACCTTCAATTTCTCCCACCGAAGAACCGCCATCTTCCCTCAGTTCTAGGGATACTTCAAACCCTTGAGCAAAATCTCCCCTACCAATTTTGAGAACTGCTACCCTGCTCATCGCTGCTTTCCAGTTAATTTTTTGTCTTACGCAGAGACGCAAAGATTAACACAATAATATCGTCTAATTTGTTCACGCAATAAAAGTCTCACTCACGCTGACTTTATCCAAAGTTACCTGCACTTGGAATTGAGTTCCAGGCGGGGGACTAAAGCCTAGTTGCAGAATTTTGTCTTTCCCTGCGCCTTGTTCGTCACTTCTTGTTTCTGCTTGCAAACGAGTTTCACCGCCAGCAATCACGCTCAGTGTCAGATGGGGTGGTAGTTGATGTTGCTGGTTGATTGGCTGTACTTGTAGCCGCACTCCGATTTTTGATTCTGTTTTGGGACGAATAGTGACAACCAGCGCCACTTGACAACCCGCCAATTGCAAGCCCAAATCAATCAACCGGGCTTTACTGATGCCGGCTTGGGGATGATCTGGGGCGATTTTGCCTAAACTTAAAGCCGCTTCCCAACGGGTTTCCTCATCCTGGGCAACTTGTAACAATTCTACCAACGCTGCGATCGCCTCTGGATGACCGACACCAATTTGTCCTAACACCCCGGCGGCTTGAGCGCGTTCCTTTTCGGGGCGATTGGATTTGAGGAGGCGAATTACTGGCGCGATCGCTTCTACAGAAACTTGCTCTTCCGCACCCCGCACAGCACTGAATTCTGGTGGTGTTAAAACTGACTCTACCGCTTGCCAAATTTCTGCAATCATACTGTCAGCCATTTGTAACCACTGACGCAAGTTGACGACAGCTAAATTCGGCGGTGATAACCGTTGCTGGTAGAGTTTTTGCCGCAACTCTTCATTGACTAGCAATGCTGCCCATTGTTCAAATGTTACCGCTAATCTAGGGGAGTATAAATCAGGATTACTGATTTGTGTGCATAAATCTGCCACTACTGCTGTAGATAACTGCGGTGGCGCTGCTGTTTGGGGACGAGAATCTGGTTGGGGCAGGAGGAGCAATTGTGTGATATCTTCCGTCAAGACAGCCTGATTAATATAGTAAGAGCGATCGCCCTGATCATATATCCCCCGACTCTTCAATTTTTGATAGCTGACATATCCCCACAACCGCAGCCAAGATTGCTCAGGCTCACCTAAATTAATCTGCACAGCCAGATAATAATCTTTTCGCCAGCTAGGAATATCAACCCACTCACAGGGAACAACAAATTCCTCTAAATCACTCGTTTCACTGGGAATTAAAACTAATCTAATTTCACCTAAATCAATAGGAGTTCCATTCACAAATTCCCACAGGGAGTTACAAGTATTGGCTGCAATAATATTATTGATGTTCACATTAGCATCTTCTTCTGCTAACCAAGCCTGTAACCAAGGCACAAAAGACTTGAAACACAGATAATTCAGATAAGCTTGACAGCAAGCTGCGGCATTAGTATGAGCTTGAGATTGCTGCCAAGCTTCTTCTTGCAGTTTTGGTGATAACGGCAAGCATATATGATTCGGATAAATCGTGGCAATTTTTTGCAAATTCAGCATTTTCCTTCCTCAACTTCTCTGAATTTCTTGATAGAGCAAGTTTGTCGATAGCCAATCTTCAATTATTTCTCCAACTTGTTGAATTTCCGTTTCTAAAGAAATACCAAACTTCTGATCAATCCTCTGGAGAAAAGAACCCTGCAACTGCTGTTTAGCTGTAGTAATTGTTTGAGCATCACTATTAGATTTGAGGATTTTTTGAGCATATTTTTGCCATAAAATTTCTTGGGATGGTGATTCTAATTGGGTAAACGATTTTAATAATTCAGCTTGAATTAAATTTTGATAATAGTTTTTCAGCCATGATTTGATATAGTTATTTTGCCATTGCTTGAGTATATTTAAGAAATTGCTCTGTAATTCATCTTCAGCTATAATTAGTTTTTGTGTTACTTCTTCTTGAGTAATAGATTTATTCTGAGTAATAATTTTAGTTAGCTCAGTAATATTCAGTTTTTGACCATATTTAAGTTTGATAATTTGTTGTAACTCAGGTTCTAAATCTGCAAGTGCAGCAATTAATTGAGAGGCAAGGGGATTAGCTACTAGATTAAAATTGCTAAATTTATCATTTAAAAATGTTGTGACATAAGTTGTCGGATTCAACTGTTCACGGGTTAACTCCTGAAACTTTTCTAATAATGGCGTTTCTATATACTTGGAAATATAGCGCGAGACGGTTCCTTGATGGACGTTCATTCTACTAGCAAACTGTTCTTGAGTTAACAGTGCCAAGCGATGGGGATAGCACAAAGGCATCACAGCCTGACGGTAAGATGTGGGAATTTGACTGCGAATTTTAGCTAAATTCTGCTCAATCAGTTCAAGTTCGCTACGTAAAATTAAGTCTACTGCTGCTAAAGATTCTGCGTTTTCTGCTTCTGTTTCTCCCGCTTCCCAAAAGTTGAAACTGGCTGTATCTGGCTGTTCATTACTATTAGCATCGTAAGGCACTTCCTTAATTTGATCCGATTGCTGTAAAGCTTCAATACAGGTATTCATCCATTTTTGAATCATGATTGGTGTGATGGCTGCACCAACGGCGACTTGCAGGGGTGCGCCTGGTTGAAATCTCTGAGAATTATAATCTTGAGCCGTTTGGACAAAATCTGAAAATTCTGGTTCTGGCCATTTTCCCCCGCCTTGTCTCTGAGGATGGTAGACGCGGTTGTTTTTGTAAACAGGAATAAAATATTGCCAAGCAAAAAGATATTGGGAAATTTCTGGTTCCTGTTTACCAGTGCTTTGCAATGCTGCTTTCAGGCGTTCGGCTGCGGTTTGCAATTTTCTGCGACTATTAATATCAACATCGCATAATAGATGCCAGGGTGATTCCCAATTGATATGCTCACGAGTCACATTTCTCAGTACCCCTAAGATATAGGTTTTGAGACTTGCACCACTATTGTCATTAGTTTTGTACTTATTGAGATATTGCTGTAATTTTTCGCGGTTACACAGGTGTTCGTTAGTCAGAGCATATAAATTTTCGGCATAAGCAGCGTAAAACGGCAAACGACACCAATTGCGCCAAATGAGGTAACAGCGATCGCGATCGAAGTAAGCTAATAAGTGCCAGTGAGCTAACTTTTTCTCTGTTTCCGCTTGGGAATCATCATTGAGAATTGTAACAAAATGATCCACATAGTCGCTCTCACCCCATTGAGGATGCAACCGCACCAGTTTTTCTATTCTCTCTCGCAAACGATTTTGAATTAACCGTTTGAAAGGAGGATAACCACTAGTTTCTGTAAAGTCATACAAAGTCCAGAATTGATCATTCATTTGCAGAGATTTTCCGCTTAGTGTTTAGTAGCTTGCTCCTTGAGCGCAAGAAGCTAGTTTAACAGAGCTTTTCAGAACTTACGCACTAGTGCCGCTACGCGGAAGTCAAAAGTCAAAAGTCAAAAGTCAAAAAGCTTATATCAAAAGCTTTTCACTAACTTGAGATGGTATCTTTATTTCCGCCGCGTTGTACTAGTAACAGAAGACTAAACACAGAAAAGCCAGTGCGTTGCTTTGATTGTCAAAGTCATAGCAACTAGCACAACACCAAAAAATGAAAGTTGCAGATGATTTTTGCGTAAGTGTTACTTTTTTAGGAGAACTTGATTTTATTTTTCCATATTATTTTCATGGAAGAGACAACAATTTTGTAATTCAAGCAAAATTGTCACCGTTCAAGGAGTAATAAAAAAATGAGGGCAACAGATTTTAGCCAGATGATTTAGCCTGTTCCCCTCAAATTTATCAGCTTGATAATTAGCTTTTGAGACGCACAGTCTACAGTGGTGCGATAACAGGGAAATCAATTCCACTAAATGCAGGGTTTTGTGTAGTGTTAGTTCTCTGCATAGTTACCACGAATGAGTAAAGTCTGTCCAAACCTACATCGTGGATCAGATCCACAAATCGGGTTGTATTATCTATGATGTTGAACCCATTAGAACTCCATGTACCACCGACTGGTGTCAAACCATTAGCGTCTCGGTAGGTAAGGTTTACCTTAATTTCCGATGCCGTTCCGATTCCGTCACTATCTCGATAATAGACTCGGTATCTGGAGATATCGTTGTCGTTGGAAAAATCAACTAGTGTGTTGGCGTTAATTGGCAGTGGACAGTAAAGGGTGACTGTACCAGTAGCAGAGCCATTGAAAACATAAGCTCCGTTCGAGATGACAACTGACGCATCCCCACTGTCACTATTTGGGCGACAGGCGGTAGCAGGGACAGTTGTCGCTAGTATATCCCGATCATTGGCTGATGCAACACTAGGAACAATCAAGGACGCGGCAATGGTGGCGGCTGCTAAGAAGTTTTTTGAGATAAACATAAGAAATCCTTTGACTAGTTATTGTTATTTGGGGTTTGAACCCTTTGATTTGGTTATTGGGATAGGATTTGCTAATTTATGCACTTCCAGCAATTCACAGTTAAAAAAAGCCCTTTGTAAAGGATTGTTAACAAAAAAAATAATCACTACAACCCAATCAGGGTAGTAATTTCAGCAATTTTACTGGCTACAAAAACATTTATAACTCAGGGATAAGTACATAAATCAAAAAAGCCTATCCCATTAACTCTAATGAAAGGGTTCAAACGCAACGATGTAAAGGAAGCGAGTTAAATTCACTGTCGCTCATCACATCGTTAAGTAAACACCCTTTTAAGAAGTAAAAAGTAAGAAGTAAAAATTAAAAAGATAATCACCATAAATAAATTTAGGTGCTTATAACAATTATTCTTTTTCTTTCTTTGGCTTTTGGCTTTTTACTTGTGCCTTGTTCATTCAACATTTTACGTCATTTAAATTAAGGAGAAAAACCATGTCTAACTTTGACATTATTCGCGCTTGGAAAGATGAAGACTACCGCAACAGTTTGAGTGATGAACAACGTTCTCAATTACCTGAAAACCCAGCAGGTTTGATTGAACTTCCCGATGCAGAATCCAATGCTTTATCCGGGGGCGGTTGTTCAATATTTACAGGGACTTGTGGACGTGTCTGTGAAAGACTTACACCCCAGTACGGTTGTAAAGGCTGTGACAATGGCGGTTTGACAACCTGATAGTATGAGGCTGAATGTGATTGCTTGAGATAAAAATCAGGCGATCGCACTTAATTTCCGCGCCAAAAACTAACAAGATTGGGTAGGCTATGACCTACCCAATCACATCTTAATTAATGCTTCAATTTCTCCCGGTAAAAATATCTTAGTTAGTCTTTAATTTCAGGAAACTTATGGCAAAATCAGATAATAATACACGCATATTAACAGATAAAGAGTACGAAATAAACTTAGCTGATAAAATTAACCAATCCAGCACAATATCTTCTACTTGGTATCAGGCTATCACTTTATCTGAGCGCATTGAAAAACCTTTAAGCTCTAAAAAAGTTGATGCTGAACTTGCCGCGAGTCGTGTACAAAAATGGCAATCACAGCCTGTTTTTGCTGATCAAGCTGACTTCGCTCAACGTTTAGCAATTAATGGCATCAGTGCAGAGGAATTTTTCAATAGACTTGGTGAACCGATTGAGGCAGTACGAGAACGTTATCCCCACCCCCCACAATGGTTAACAGATATCATCTCAGCCTTTGCTCACCCGGTTGCTGCTAATTTACCGCCACTTCCCCAGAAATTGCAAAATGCAGAAATGAGTGGTTTTTTGGATGCGATCGCACCATTAATTAGCCAAGGATGCGATCGTTTGCAAGCAGGTATCGCTGCGTTAATTGCCACGCAATCTGATTTACCTTTTGTTTCCAGCACGATTGTAGAATTGCTGTTTGCCAATTTACCAGAAAAGTTACTGGCAATGTTAAGCCGGACAATGGTATTAGAACTCAACGTTGCCCGTCTGCAAGGCAATCTCCAAGGAGATACACCCAAAGAAAGATTCCAAAGCTTCTTAACACAATTACACCAACCTGAAACAGCGTTCAACTTGTTGCAAGAGTATCCGGTTTTAGCTCGTCAACTTGTAACTTGCATCGAACAATGGGTAACATTTAGTTTAGAATTTCTGCATCATTTATGCTCTGATTGGCAAGCAATTAAAACTACTTTTAGCCCTGATCAAGAGCCAGGATTATTGATAGCATTAGACATGACTGTAGGCGATCGCCACAAAGGCGGACGCAGTGTGTCCATTGCTAAATTCAGTTCTGGTTGGCAACTGGTTTATAAGCCGAAATCATTAGGTGTAGATATTCATTTTCAAGAGTTTTTAACTTGGCTAAATCAACGCAGCGATCTACCAGTATTCCGCACGCTGAAGCTTCTCAATCAAGGTACATACGGCTGGGTTGAGTTTGTGGAAATGCAAAACTGCTCCTCCTCAGCCGAAGTTGAGCGATTCTACCAACGTATGGGGGGATATCTGGCATTACTTTACGTTCTAGAAGCCAGAGATTTTCACTTTGAGAATTTGATCGCAGTGGGGGAACATCCAGTTTTGATTGACTTGGAGGCACTTTTTCATCCGCGTCTGGAAGAAGGCGATCGCCACCAAGTACATCAGTTTGCCAATAATATTATGTATGACTCAGTTTTGCGCGTGGGACTACTACCCTATCGCGCCTGGGCAAACGCTGAGTCTGGAGGCATTGATCTGAGTGGTTTAGGCACGGTAGGCAAACAGCTAACACCAGATCGTCTTCCTTACTGGCAAGGTGTAGGTACAGATGAAATGCAACTCCAGCGCCAGCAAATGGAAATGCTAGGACAGCAACATCGACCAACGCTCAATGGTCAAGAAATTAATGCTTTAGATTATATAGAATTTCTCATTTCTGGATTCACCAAAATTTATGGATTGTTGTTACAACACCGCGATGAGTTACTAACAGAAAATAGTCCACTTACTTGGTTCGCTAACGATGAAGTGCGAGTTATCCTGCGTCCAACGCGAACTTATGGACTGTTGTTTATGGAGAGTTTTCATCCTGATATCCTACGTAATGCTTTGGATCGGGATTGCTACTTTGACAGACTGTGGGCTGAGGTCAAAAGTTACCCAGATATAGCTAGAGCGATCGCCTTTGAACAAGCAGATTTACAAAATGGTGATATTCCACTGTTTGTTACTCATCCCAATTCACGAGATATGTGGAGTAGTTCTCATGTCCGCATCGCCAACTTTCTCCAAGAACCAAGCGCGATCGCAGTTCAACGCTGTCTGCAACAACTCAGCGAAACTGATCTCAAACAACAAATATGGTATATTCGCGCTTCCTTAAGCACCCTGGCGCTCAACGTCGAGCAGCAAGCGTCTCACCCCAGTTACTCTGCGATCAAATCTCAGACTGCGATTAACCGGGAACAGCTATTAACGGCGGCTCAAGTAATTGGCGATCGCTTAGAAGAACTAGCACTGCGCGACAAAAATCATGTAACTTGGATTGGTTTAACACCTACCATCACCAGTCAATTATCTCTAATTCCCTTGGGGTTGGATCTTTATGGTGGTGTGGCTGGGGTGGCGCTTTTCCTCGCCTACCTTGGTGCTGTCACTAAACAGGAACGCTACATAAAGCTGGCAAAATCTGCACTTAAGACATTGCAACAACAGACTCAGCTAGGTAAATCATTTCTCAAGTTAATTGGTGGATTTAGCGGTTGGGGAGGTGTGATTTATACTTTGACTCATTTAGCAGTATTGTGGGAGGAGCCAGAGCTATTGACTGAAGCGGTAGCACTTTTAGAAATTCTCCCCGATGCCATCAAGCAAGACGAACAATTAGATATTATCGGCGGTGCAGCCGGATGTATTATCAGCTTAATTAACCTGCATCAATATATTCCCAGCGATCGCATAATCGAGGTGGCACGTCAATGTGGCGAAAGGCTTCTCACCAAAGCGCAATCTATGGAAAAAGGCATCGGTTGGGTAATTCGTCACGCCGGTACCAAACCTCTAGCTGGATTCTCTCACGGTGCAGCCGGAATTGCTTTGGCGTTGCTAGAATTAGCCGCCTTAACTGGTGAAATACGTTTTCGCACAGCCGCACTGGAGGCGATCGCCTACGAGCGCAGTCTTTTTGCCATCCAGGAAGGAAATTGGCTGGATCTACGCGACTTGGAAGTTCCCGGAAAAGATGTTAGTGATTCCCAACCAGCCTTGATGACAGCCTGGTGTCATGGCGCACCCGGTATTGGCTTGGCTCGATTACTTTCTTTGCCATACATTGATGATGCAGAAATTCGTGCCGAAATTAACACAGCCCTAAAAACCACCATCACCCAGGGCTTTGGTAGCAACCATTCTCTCTGTCACGGAGATTTAGGCAATTTAGAATTACTGTTGCAAGCCAGTCTCACCCTAGATGATCCACAGTGGAAAACTCAAGGCGATCGCTTGGCTGCTGCCATTCTTGAAGGTATCAATCAACACGGCTGGCTGTGTGGTGTTCCCTTGGGAGTTGAGACACCAGGACTAATGACGGGACTAGCTGGTATTGGTTATGAATTACTCCGCCTCGCTGCACCAGAAATTGTTCCCTCAGTTTTGGGACTAGAACCGCCCAAAGTTAATAAGTAGTTGGACAAAATTAAATTCATTCGTGGTGATAGGGAACAGGGAACATGAAATACCACCTAATTCAACAACATAGCGAAGAAGACTGCGGTGCTGCTAGTCTTGCAACAGTGGCTAAACATTATGGTAAAACCTTTAGCATGACTCGCTGTCGGGAAGCGGTCGGGACAGGACAGCAAGGAAGTACTTTATTAGGATTGAAACAAGGCGCAGAAATTCTGGGTTTCAATGCACGAGCCGTAAAAGTACCTCTGGAGACTTTCAACGAAATCACCCTGCCTTTACCCGCGATTATCCACTGGAAAGGCTATCATTGGGTGGTTTTCTACGGACAACAAGGTAATAAATACGTCGTTGCTGACCCAGGTGCAGGTATCCGTTATCTAGAAAAAAAGTGGTTTTTAGAAGCATGGACAAACAAAGTTATGCTGCTGCTGGAGCCAGATCCAGTGCGCTTTTTTACCCAGGAAGATGAACCAGAGAAAATTGGCGGTTTTGGTCGCTTTCTGCGGCGTGTTGCCCCTTATCGCGGCATTCTAAGCCAAACCTTATTACTCAACTCTGTTTTAGGTTTACTTTCCCTCGCTTCGCCCTTTTTGTTGCAAATTCTCACTGATGATGTGCTGGTGCGGGGGGATACCCAACTGCTAACGAGTGTTGCCATTGCTGTGATTGTGATGCACTTAGTTAGTAGTAGTTTGCGGTTGGCACAATCAAATCTGGTCGCCCATTTTTCGCAACGGTTACAACTAGGACTAATTTTAGAATTTGGCAGGCAGATTTTACGCTTACCTTTAAGTTACTATGAATCTCGGCGCAGTGGTGAAATTGTCAGTCGCCTAGAAGATATTCAACAAATTAACCAATTAATTTCGCAAGTTGTTGTCAGTCTGCCTAGCCAATTTTTTATCGCTTTAGTATCTTTAGGTTTCATGCTGTTTTACAGTATTAAACTTACAGTAGTAGCTGGGGCGATCGCTCTCTTGATGACCCTATCTACAGTGGTTTTTTTACCCACCTTACAACAAAAAATTCGCAGTGTTCTAGTGTTATCCGCCGAAAATCAAGGTGTTTTGGTAGAAACATTTAAAGGTGCTATTACCCTAAAAACTACTACTGCGGCTCCGCAATTCTGGGAAGAATTTCAAAGTCGATTTAGTCGCCTCGCTAACTTGACTTTCCGCACTATGCAAATTGGTATTGTTAACGGCATATTTTCTAATTTAATATCCAGCATTGGCAGTATTACTTTAATTTGGTTCGGTAGCAGTTTAGTCATTCAGCAAGAATTATCAATTGGTATGCTTTTAGCTTTTAATAGTATGAATGGTAACTTTACCAGCTTTATACAAACTACTATCGATTTTGTTGACGAATTTACCCGTGCCAAAACTGCTACCCAACGGCTCACAGAAGTTATTGATGCGACCCCAGAAACTTTAGACCATAATCAAAAGCCTTGGGTAAACATTCCAGGTAATGCAGATATTACCTGTACCAACCTCAATTTTCATCATCCTGGGAGAGTGGAACTACTGCAAGATTTCTCGCTGACAATTCCTGGGGGTCAGGTTATTGCTTTAATTGGTAAATCTGGCTGTGGTAAAAGCACTTTGGCAAAATTGATTGCAGGTTTATATCAACTCCAGTCGGGTAATATTCGCTTTGGTATTTATAATTTAGATGATCTTTCTTTAGACTGTTTCCGTCAACAAGTGGTGCTAGTACCGCAAGATGCACACTTTTGGAGTCGGTCAATTATTGAAAACTTCCGTTTAGGTTCACCTCATATTAGCTTTGAACAGATTGTCAAAGCTTGTCAAATTGCTGGGGCTGATGAATTTATTAGCAATCTCCCCGACAAATATCAAACCGTATTAGGGGAATTTGGGGCAAATCTTTCTGGTGGACAACGGCAGAGGTTAGCTATTGCTAGAGCGATTGTGAATAACCCGCCAGTGTTAATTTTAGATGAATCGACGGGCGCACTTGACCCAGTGAGTGAAGCTCAAGTCTTAAATCAGTTACTCGCTCATCGTCAAGGTCAAACCACTATTTTAATTAGTCACCGTCCCAAAGTTATTCAGCAAGCTGATTGGATTGTGATGTTGGAACAAGGAAAATTAAAAATTCAAGGTTCTCCAGAGGCTTTGTGTCGTCAAGCCGGTGAGCATTTAGATTTTCTTGATGCTGGGAATTTATCAGTTAGTAAAAATTCTTGCCACTGTTATCCGAATGCAAGTTTCCCCAGTAGCATTCGCTAATTTCTACCGTACTCAGTACTCAGCACTCTTCATCAGGAATACTGTTATGCTTAGTCAGTTTAATGCAGACTCTTTGCCCCCAGTGGAAGACCATGAATTTCTGCCACCGTTGAGTAATTGGGTGAAAATTGGCAGTTTGATACTTGTGGGTGCTGTGGGGGGTGCGATCGCTTTATCTTCGATCATCGAATACAGAGTCACTGTACTAGGACAGGCGATCGTCCGACCTACGGGAGAATTACGGCTTGTCCAAGCAGCGATGAATGGGCAGATAACCAATGTTTTGGTTAAAGAAAATCAGGCAGTGAATCAAGGAGATGTGCTGGCGACAATAGATGATTCCCGCCTACAAACTCAAAAAAGCCAACTGCAAGGCAACATCCAACAGGCGCAATTACAATTACAACAAATTGATGCTCAAATTCAAGCTCTCCATCGCCAAATTCAAGCGGAAACTGAGCGCAAAAATCGTTTAGTGAGTTCGGCGCAAGCTGGATTCAATCGCGCCCAACGCAACTATCGAGAACAGCAAATTACTGTCCAAGCAGAAGTAGCCGCAGCCCAGGCGAATTTAAACAGAGCGCAAAATGAATGGTACAAAGCCCAGATAGAATTACGTGGGGCTGATGCTCAGTTGAAGTCAACAAAGATAGCCATGAGTGCGGCGGAAGCTAAACGCGATCGCTATCAAAAGATAGTTCAAGCGGGTGTTTTGTCTTTGAATCAATTAGAGGAAGTACAGTTAGATGTGGCTCAACAAAAACAAGCGATTGAGATGCGACAAGCGGCGGTAGAAGCACAAAAGCAAATTATTGCCCAACAACAACAAACTGTAGTCGCCGAACAAGCCAAACTGCGCCGCGCTCAAGCCGCACTCAATCCGATTGATGCGGAAGTAGCGATCGCACAAGAGACGATTGCTCAAGAAATTGCCGGTGGACAAGCTACTCTCGCCACTCTCAACCGTGAATTGCAAGCTTTGTTACAACAGCAACTACAAATGAAAAATCAGATCCAGCGCGACACCAGGGAACTACAACAAGTGGTTATGGATCTCAGCCAAACTAAAATTACCGCCAGCGAAACCGGGATTCTCGCGCAACTCAATCTGCGAAATCCTGGTCAATCGGTGCGTCAGGGTGAAGAAATTGCTCAAATTGTCCCTAGCAATGCTCCTTTAGTCATCAAAGCTGCCGTCGCCCCTGATGATGTGAGTAAATTAGCCAAAAATCAAGAAGTCCAGATGCGGGTGTCTGCCTGTCCTTATCCCGATTACGGTACTCTTAAAGGTGTTGTTAGTCAAATTTCTGAAGATACAATCAAACCTTCAGGAAATCAAGTTGTTTCCACTGTTGCCAATAATCCTGTTTCTGCTGTTTACGAGGTGACAATCATCCCCAACAGTTTTAGTTTTGGTAGAAACCAGCATCTATGTCATATTCAAGCGGGAATGCAAGGTAGAGCCGATATTATTTCCCAAAAAGAAACAGTTTTGAAGTTTTTGCTCAGGAAAGCTCGGTTAATTGCCGATGTTTAACCGCCGAAGTCCGCAGAGCGTTTGTTAAGGAAGGTTCTGAAGAAATTCATCTACAGAGTTGACAGCGATCGCCGCAGCCATTAAATTTTCTAGTTGTTCAATGCTCTGATCTTCCAGCCGGTCTTGCACTTCTTGGGGAATTGTACCGAAACGCAGTTGCAATACCTGTATTAACTGTCTTCTCGCACCTTGCTGTAGTCCTTGTTGTAGTCCTTGCGTGAGAATTTCTTGATACCAAGGTGATTCACGTAATACTGTCATATCCCACCTCATAATTTGTTGGACTAAAGGTATGTCTAGTACAAAACTAGCAAAAAATGCTAACAATGGTTCTAACTGATTAAATTGCTCTGAGGTTCGGAGTTGCTGTAATGCACGTTGTACAACTGATGTTTCTGCACCACCTCGTAAAATCGGCACAAATGGCAATAGTGAGGGTAATGGTTGGCTAAACACAATCTCTGCGTCTACTTCCCACAAGTTAATCACGTGATAGTCTTGAATTACTCTTAGTCCCAAAAACTCGGATTGGTAACTACTCACAACAGTGATTGTGGATGGAGGAGGCAAGATATTGATGAGTACTGGATAAATCGGTAGTTGATATTTTTCTTCTGCTAAGGCTGCATAAGCCCTCATACGGAGAGGCATATTTTTTGGGTAACGCAACTGCAACTCGTTGAGAATTAAAAAATCTCCACAGGATTCGCTGTATGCTTTGATTAGCACATCTGTTTCCCGACTAATCCATTGAAATTCAGCACTCAGAATTTCCTGAGCCACGACATCTGGAAGTTGTGTTACCCATTGCGCCCAAGCATTAGGCGCTAGGCTAATTAATCTTTTACTGCCGGTATCTGCTGCTTTTGCCACTGGATAATTTTTAAGTTTAACTGTGATCAGTAATCATCATATATATCAGGCGATCGCACTCACTACAAGGTAGCTAAAAACCGCGCCAGCTAGTTGTCATACTACTTCAATTGCTTAACTATCAGACCATGAGTTAAGATTTGGGGGATTCTCCCCCACGCCCCCGATTGGGGGACGGTTGCGTCCCCCAAACCCCCTCCAAAATTATTCTTTGGTCTTTTGTTGAGTCTAGTTATTTTCACTTGGGTAGAATATAAATTCATCTGCGTACCCTGCGGGAAGCCGCTATCGCGTCTACATCCGCGTCCATCTGCGGTTAATTATCTCAATATCATTCAGGAGTCACCTACACCTGTCAGCTGCTCCCTAGCTATCTGCGGTCTTTGATGATAATTCTGTTACCGGACAAGATATCACCTCTTTGATTACAAGCCATTACCAATCAAAATAAAGGCTGACCAGTAAAAAGGATGACTGAGATGCTCGCTTAACTGTGGTGTTAAGTTACCGTATTTGCCAGTAATTAGGGCGATTTGTGCTTGACGTAGGGCTTGGGCTTTGGTGGTTTTTCCTTGGGACAGGATGTTGTAAAAAGCATTCATTAATACTTGTGTACCGCCATCATCTACCGACCATAAAGAAGCGATCGCGGCTCGTGCGCCTGTTTGTTGTATCTGGTAGCCAAAACCCAGAATTTCTCTACCATTGCCAAATTGATCACCTAATCCGGTTTGGCAGGCTGAAAGTACGATTAAATCAACATTGGGTAATCGCCAGTTTTTGATATCTCGGAGGGTGACGCGATCGCCATTTCCTAACAAAATAAATGATTCTTCCGGCTGTCCGGTGGTAAATGCGGCGTGAGTTGCTAAATGGATGACGGCGTAATCATTCATTTCCAACACAATATCTGAATTGAATTGCTTGTCTAATAATTTTTTGGTGCTGGGAATGGTTTGAGCGAGTGTTTCTACTTCTAAACCAGCAAAGGGTAAACCGGAAAAGTCAAACTGCTGAGATCCTACCTGAAAACTATAGTTGCCTTGGGTAAAGGCTGCCGCTAAGACATTTAATCGATTTTGGGGTTTGGTGTTGAGGTCGGTTAAGCTGACGGCAGTAATATTATTGATTTGGAAGCGTTCGATTAACCATTTTTGACCGTCATAAAGGGCGGCTAGGGGAACATAACGCAGTTGTCCGTCGGGAGCGTAGATGATGGTTTGGGCTTGTGCTTGTGCTAAGTCATTTTCTAGGGGTTTAATCAGCAAATCGTAGAGTTTTTGGGCGGGAACTGTGATTTTTGGCGTACGTTTTGGTAAGGTGGTGCGAAATTCCAAAATTGCTCGGTTGAGTTCTTCTTGGGTAACAGCTACGGTGCGGCGGATTGGTGGTGCGTAGGGAGTGACTAAAACGAGTTCTAAGCGATCGCTCAATACTAGGGGATAAAGTATGACTGCGCCTTGCTGGAGTTTTTTTAAGTTATCTTGTAAGGCACTAGCGGAGGATTCCAGGTTAAAACTCTGCCCTTGGGTGGTTTGCTGGAGTTGGGCGACCCATTCGCGCACTTTCGGGCTATCGAGGAAGGTGTTAAAGTCTTTGGCTAGTGTCTGCTGAATTTTACGTAATTCTAAAATACGCTGTTTCTGGGACGGGGTGCGGCTGCTCACACTAATGTTTTCCAGTTGGGCGAGTTCTCTACCAAGGGCGATCGCTTGCTCAAATTCTGCTTGCATCACCGCTCGAATTTGCCGTTCTTGGGGACGTTCCACAACACCAGTCGCCGTTTTTTCACTCCCCCGCACGTCGCGGAGATAGTCGTCAATTTCTTGGACTTTGAGCAAGTCTAGTACTTGTTGCGCTTCTAAAATTCGGTTGCGTTGCAGAAGGATATCGGCTAAATGGCGATAATCCTTGGCAATGGTTTCTGTATAAGATTGCTGTTGTTCTTTGCTTAATTCTCTAATATTATTGCGAATTGTTTCTCTAGCATTTACTGATTGTTTGAAGAAGATAATTGCTAATTCTGGTTGGTTCTGTTTTTCGAGTAACTTCCCGATAGTATTGAGGATGTATCCTTCACCTTCTTTGTTGCCAATTTCTTGAGCAATTACTAAACTTTGGTGTAAGAATTTTCCGGCTAATTCATATTGCCCTTGCTCTAAATAAACGTTTCCTATGGCGTGGAGATTTATCCCTTCTGCATTTCTGGATTTGAATTTTTGATAAATAGTTAAAGGTGGTTGCAAATACGCCAAGGCTAATTGATATTTTTCTTGCTTGAAGTAAACAATCCCAATATTGTAATATGTTGTTGCTTTGAGAAATTCTTGTTGTTCTTTGTTCTGAATTTTTTGCAGCACTGTTAAGGCTTGCTGATGGAAATCTAACGCTAATTCATACTTTTCTTGTCTGTAGTGAATATTGCCGATCGCATTCAGCGCCCTCACTTCACCTGCAATGTCTCCTATTCTGTTTCCGTCTGATTCGAGCAGTACGGGTTGTCTGGCGATTTTTAAGGCTTCCTGATAAGATTTCAAAGCGAGTTCGTATTGTCCTAACACTTTATAAATCTGTCCCATATCAAATTCAATTCCTACCCAGTTGCCTAAAATTTCTTGCCGGATGGGTAAGGCTTTTTGATAGTAATCGAGAGCTAATTTATACTCTCCCAAGCTGCTGTAAACTCTCGCTATGCGATGGAAAGTCGGCCATTGTCTTGGCTCGCTGCCTAATTTTTTCGCAATCTCCAAAACTTGCTGGTATTTTTCTAAAGCTTCTCGATATTTACCTGCTCTCGAAAATTCATTACCTTGGATGGTGTAAATGTCTGCTATGGAGTTGAGGCTGGATTTTTCCCAACCGCGATCGCCGATTTCTTGTTGAATTGCCAAAGCTTGCTGATAATATTTCAACGCCTGCTGATAATTTCTTTGGCGATGGTAAACGTCTCCCAGGTGGAACAAAGTTCTGCCCGTACCTGTTTTATCTTCTATTTGTTGATAAATTAATAAAGCTGCCTCAAAGGTTTTGATGGCTCTGGCATATTCCCTTTTGATATACTGCCGCCAACCTGCTTCATACAGTTGATCAGCTTTCAATTTTTCTGGTGTTTGAGCGAAGAAAATCACGCCACCTGCGGGGTTAAAAGTCGTAATTTTGCCAGATGAAAGGCGAATTTCGAGCTTTTCGCCCTCAAAAGTCCCACTCAACGGCGTTTTACCCAGAATAGTTGCTGTTTTCTCACTTTGTTTTGCGATTTCCTGTCTAATTGCCAAGGCTTGTTGATCAACTTGAGTCGCGGCTTGATTTTCTCCTAATTGTTTGTAAACTGCACTCATCTGGGTGAGAATTATCCCCTCCCAAGGGCGATTTTTTTGCTGGCGAACAATTGTTAAGGCTTGCTGGTAAGCTTGTAATGCAGCTTGCAACTGAGTTTTGAGGTATTGTCCTTGGGTGGCGTAACTGTTTCCCTTGGCAAACAAAACTACTGCTTCTCCTTCCAGTGGGTGTACTTGCACAAGGGTTTTTTTCGCTGCATCTCTACCAACTTCCGTAATTAAGACGGCTTTTTGACCAGTAATATTTTCTAGATTACGGTTGCTAATTTCGCGCTGTAATGTACTTGCTTGCTCACGATACTCCTGCGCTGTTTGCGTCTGCCCTAATTTGGCGTAAATTGCGGCGATACTGTTGAGAATTGCGGCTTGATCTGGCTTTTCAAAGGGTATTCTTGTCCAGCGAAATAATTCCTGTTGTCCAAATTGGCGGATTTGTTGTTCTGGTACAAAATAGTTATCTTGAGTTTGAGGATCACGGGCGATCGCTAATGCTTGCTGATAAGCTGTTAACGCTGCTTCATACTGGCCTAAATTGGTGTAAATTTCCCCAATTTGGGTTAACAATATCGGTTTTTGATTAACCAACCTGTGGCTACTGTTCTCCATGTTCACAATTGCCAGAGATTGCTGATAATCATCCAAGGCAGTTTGATACTGTCCTAATGCGGCGTAAACTTCACCCATACTTCTTTTAATTCGCTGTTCCTGCTGGCGATAATCTCCTGGGGACAATTCCTCTCTGCGCCGACGAACTTCGATATTTTCTGGGCTGGACATTTCTGCATTGATGATTGCCAAGGCTTCTTTGTAGAATTGCAAGGCAGTTTGGTACTGTCCTAGAGTTTTGTGGATATCTGCAATATTCGCTAAGGTATTTTCTTCCTCATTTTCAGCAAAGTTTTGCCATCCAGCTACCCCAGCGATTACTTCTAGCCGTTGTCCGCGTTTCTCTATCTCGGCTATTTCTGCGGATTCAACAGTTGTGATGGCAGTTTTGATTGGTTTTCCTTTCCCTACCTGAATCAAACCGTTGCTGAGTCCATCTTCTAGTTTGATTCCCTCTGGGCTATGAATGTTAACATCAGTACCAAAGGCTACCCGAATTGTATGGGGGATTGGTGTTTTTGTTGACTGTTCAGCAACTTCTCGCCGAATTACCAAGCTTTGCTGATAGGTATCTAAGGCTACTTGTAACTGTCCGAGAGTTTCGTAAATTGTTCCCATTTGATTGAGAATTACCCATTCCCAAGGACGATTTTTTTGCTGACGGACGATCGCCAAAGCTTGCTGATAGGATGCTAAAGCGGCTGGGTATCTTGCAAACTTGGCGTGTTCTGCACCGTTACGGTAGTGGATGAGTGCTTCCCCTGTCAGCAGTGTAATTAAAGTTGGTCTTTTTTGGGGTATGTTGTAAGTCACCAAAATTGCCTGTTTGACAATATTTGTCGCCCACCCCACATGAACACCCATTTCCTGTCTGATGGCTAAGGCTTGTTCTTGATATTCCTGCGCCGTTTGTGGGTAGCCTTGGGTATGGTAAATATAGCCCAGATTATTCAGAATTTTCTCTTCCAGGGAGCGATCGCCAATTTCTCGCGCTATTGGTAAAGCCTGTTGATAATACTCCAGGGCTATTTGCGGCTGTCCTCCTTTGTTTTTGTGAGTGAAGGTGTTTTTGTAGGTGGAGGCGATCGCATTCAGGATTTTTGCTGTTAAGGGGCGATCGCCAATTTCGCGGACAATAGCTAAAGCTGGTTCGGAAAAATCCAGAGAAATCGGGCGCGATTCCCGTTGATTGTCGATTCCCCAGTTGTAATCTTTGCTCAAATTCAACATTACTGTAGCTTCGCCGATGCGATCACCTGCTTGGCGCATCTGGGCTAAGGCTTGTTCGTAATATTTCACAGCTTGTTCTTTTTGATTTAACGCCGCGTAAGTCATCCCAATTCCGTTGAGACTCCAACCAACACCCGCGCGATCGCCCAAAGCCCCCATAATCATTAAGGCTTGCTGGTAATATTTTCTTACCTCCAGGTAAGACTTAATTTCCTCCGGCTTTTTGATTTGCTGGTAGTAAAGTTGCAATTTAATATAGCTGACGTAAGTATTTCCCAAGCCAATCAAAGTCATCGCTTCCCCAGATTTATCTTTTACCTCACGCCATATAGATAAAGCTTGCTGGTAGAATTGCACAGCATTTTTGTACTGTCCTTGGGTTGCGTAAACGGCGGCGATTTGATGCAGTGATGCGGCTTCCTCTGCACGGTTATTCAATTCCCGTGTAATTTCCCAGGCTTGTTGATGATGTTGAAGGGCGGTTTGAATTTGTCCTTGATGGCGATAAACTTCTCCGAGTTTATTGAGGACTGCGGCGGTGTGAGTGCGATCGCCAATTGCTTGATAAATATTTAATGCTTGTTGAAAAGATTGTAATGCCGAAGTAAATTGACTTTGCGCCAGTTGTTGATTACCTTGCTCAAACAGTTGTTGCGCCTCTGGGATTTGAGCCACAACTTGGTGATTAGCAATTAATTCTGCTGCCAACACTCGCCCTTGTCTGGGATGATCATTCATCAACCCACTATCAATGGAAAAGATAACCAATAAAACAGCCAGTGTAGGCATTCTCAATGCGGGGAATTGCATCAAAAATATTTTGGTAAATTTGTAAGTGGTGGGACAAAATTCAATTCAACAGTGGAGATAGGATTACTCTAAGAGTTTCTTAGCCCCCCTTCAAAAGGCTACCGTGTACACAAGTCTTACTCAAGTTGCTTAGTGGCATTTTGATCCCCCCTAACCCCCCTTAAAAAGGCGGGAATTTTTCTCAAGTCCCCCTTTTTAAGGGGGATTTAGGGGGATCGAAATATGTGCAACTTCACGTTAAATTGGTATTACTTAATTATTAGTCCCGTCCCATTAATATCTTGAATAATTTCTGTTAGTCAATCCAATGTCACAAAAATATTATTAAGTCGAAACACCCCTCATCTCCCTTGTCTCCCTTGTCTCCCTTCCCTCATCCCCCAAATCACAACCTCAACCTACTACCTGTTTCATCAATCGGAAATGGCCTGATGGCTTTGGTGTTAAACAGTTCTTGGAACACCTTGCGGCGCTTTTGGGGTGTTTCAGGTGCGATGTAACCCCATAAACTTTCCCAATAGAAAAAAGAGATGCCAGAAAAAGAGCGATCGCGTACCATATCAATTTGTTCTTTAATTTGGGAAATTCTCACAGGGTTGCGTAAAGTTCCCGTAGAGATACCAATCACAACCGGAATTTTGGAGAGGGCTGATTTTATGGCTGGTTGTTCTAATTCGGTCTTAAAGCTATTTTGATTATGGCGATATACTTGCAACACCAACTCATCCACCCAGCCGTTTTTTACCCAAGTTTCCCAATCTTGCAAATAATATTTATATGCAAAAGCTTTGGCATTGGGAGACAGTGATAATTTTGCATTCGGTTCAATTTCCTTGATGCTGCGATAGATTCTCCCCATGAATGCAGTAATTTTGTCAGCACGCCAACGCATCCATTCGGGGTTAAATGGGTTAGTAGGCGGATTTTGACCTTGATGTTCTTGTTTGTAGAGTTCGACAGTGAAGCGATCGTAACCAAATTGTACTGGCATTCCAAAATGATCATCTAGTTGAATGCCATTTACATTGTAATTACTTACAACTTCTAAAATGAGTTCTAAAATAAAATCTTGAACTTCTGGATTTAGAGGATTTAACCAAGCTTGTTTAGTTGCAGCCCCATTGTTAGCGTCTTCTGGCAAAACTTCTTTAACAGAATTTACACCTGCTTGTCCAATGGTTAACCAATCAGGATAACGTTTGGCTAACTCAGAATTTGGTGGTGTCATAAAACCATATTCAAACCAGGGAATCACAGTCAAACCTTTGGGTTTAGCAAGTTTAATAATCTTGGCTAAAACATCTTGTCCACCGTGCATAAAATTCAGTGTTGGTTCTGCTTCTTCCCCAATCGTATTTTTAGCAACATTACTTTTATAAAAAGTATTACCCCGATTCCACACTACAGGATAAATCGTATTAAAATTCAGCGCCGCTAATTGATTAATAGCGCGGTCAATTCCCCAAGGAACAAACAAAACCCCACTAGCAACGTTAGTTAACCAAACACCACGAATTTCTGTAACCATTGTTTGGTTTTTTGGTTGAGCATAAAATGAAAAAGAAGGTAGGGTAAATACTGTTAAACAAAGTATAAATTCTAAAGCTATTAAGTAAATAATCCAATGTTTAGTCAACCGATTCATCAGTGGGTTTGACTGCCTTTGCAAAGAACAATTATAAATACAAAATAATTCAGCATCTTCCGGATTTAGATTGCCCAAAATATCGTTTTTTTAATTATATGAATATACTAAAGTGGGAATTTTTGGCTTTTTGGTAATGAGAAAATGTAGTCTAGCACACAATATTTAATGAATAATAGGACTTACGCACCAAGATTGTCTGTGGAGGTTGGGTATAGGGGTGAAAGGGTATGGGGTGTAACCCGAATTTCTCACGTATGGGTAGCGGGTGTGGAGAGAGAGGGGAGTGTGGGGAGTGTGGGGGGAAAGATTTCTTCACCATCCTCCCACACCCCCAATACCTTTCGGTTAAGATATCTCTTCGTTGAGGCAGCAGTTGTGCGGAGGAGCAGAGGGGCAGGGGAGAGGTTACTGTTAATTCTCCCTTGCGCCCCTGCACCCCTGCACCCAAGATACCTTCACAAGTAAATTCCTTATCCGAAAAGTATTGCCCACACCCCTGGATTTCTCTCTTGCGAGAAATCCGGGTATACCCCTACACCCTTAATATTTCGTCTTACTGCGTAAGTCCTAAATAAGACACCTCTGTTATGCGTGGTAAAAATATCTAGTTTGGGAGAGCCACAAACTATTCCAGAAAATCTACCAAAATAAAACTTCTAAAGTATCTTGGTAGCTCATTTGCAACTGTGAATGTGCATTTCCGCCATTGATGGCGATTTCTACCCAGCCATGACTACCAACTAAGGCGACAGCTTCACCAACTTGGCAATTACTGTAAGTTTCACATCCTGGGATTGTCAACCCCGCAATCTGCACGCACCAGGTTTTACCTTCCACACAACTTTGAGGAATATTGCTGATTAAATTACCAAAGTGATCTATATATTGAATATGTCCCAACACACCACGGCTAGTTGTTTGACATTTGCCCATCCCTAGCTGTAACAAAGTCGTGGGATTTATTTCGTTTCCCAGATATTTCAACGGAACGCCACTAGCCAGATTAGCTCCCACAGGTGCGAAAATATCTCTACCATGAAAAGTGCGACTAGGTTGGGGAGTTAACCAGTAGTCTGGGTTTGTTAGTTCCACGGCTGCGACTGCGGGAGTTTGACTGAGTATACCGCTAAATATGCCATTATCGGGGCCGACTAAAAACCCTCCAGCCAATTCTACTGCGATCGCTCTCCGGTTTCCACCCACCCCCGGATCTACTACTGCTATATGTACTGTTCCATCGGGAAAGTAGGGATAAGCATTCATCAAGCAAAATCTAGCAGCAACAAGATTTTGTGGCGGAATTTGGTGTGTTAAGTCGATAACCCTAATTTCTGGGTTGATTTGAGCAATTATACCTTTCATCACCCCGACATAAACATCGCGATCGCCAAAATCGCTGAGTAATGTCAGGTGCGATCGGGTGTTCATTGCCTTTTTTGCCATAAACCTACAATATTCACATATATAAAGATGTAAATTTCTGTAGCAACAGCTACAAAACCTGTGCTATATTAGCAATACTAAACAGAAAAAAGCATAAAGAGGGAAATAACTATGAATCAAAATAGATTACAGGCTATGAGACAAGCTAAAGAAGCTCACAGACAAAACCTGAGAAAAAGCTTGGAACATCGCTTAGAAGTAGCTAAAGCCCAAGGTAACGAAAAGCTAATTCATCAACTAGAAGCCGAAATGAGATATATCGGCTAAGTCTGGTAAAGCAAGAGTTGACTGTTTATAGTTTTGTTGTGTGGAAACCCCCGCTTCGGCGGGTTTTTTGTTGAGTGCTGAGTGGGGAACTGGGAGTTGGGAGTGGGGAGTTGGGAATGGGGGAAGAATTTTCTTCTACCTCCTACCCCTTGTCTCTTTTGTCCTGCCATTTCATACTTCCGGTTCTACCCCCAAAGCCCGTAATTGTGCCGCCAAACGTTCAGCACGTTGCAGTGCAGCTTCTTTAGCCGCTCGTTCTTGTTCAGCCCGTTCTGCACCAGTAGGAATGACATTCCCTTCCGCATCACACCACCTCAGCCAAATATCGCGTTTGCCTTCATACACGCCCTCCCACAAACATAACCCTAGCTCAACTTCTGTCAACCATTGTTCGCTCATGGTTACATATTGCCGTCCTTGCAATTCATACATTTGCAGAACTTCACCACCAAGTTGCTGAGATGGGTCGAAAATAATGTAGTATAAAATCCGCATCCGGGCATATTCTAAGAATTTACGCCCTGTTTCATTCCCTTCTCGATTTGAGACAATTTCAATCACTACTTCTGGTGGTTTACCAAATTCCCAAAAGAAATAAGAACGATGTCTTTTTTCCCACCAATTTTCGGCTACTTGTACATCCAGGCTCAAGAAGACATCAGGTACAATTGCTGGTTGATAACTACTAGCAAACAACCCCACATTAGCAGCCACAAGAAACCCTTGGGAATTATTTGCACCTCTCCAAGAACTGTAAAGGGTTTCTGTTAATAGGCGTTGTTGTTTTTCCGATGGTAGATTATCCACTGCTGCGTCGTCTTCTGTCACCAATTGACTGACATCTGGTAACACATCCTCTGGTAATAAACCGTCCTCTGTCAAGATAATAGATTCACTCATAAGAAACTATATATAGGAATCCGGTTTGATTTCTGAATTTATTTGTGTAGGTAGGGAACAGGGAATGGGGAGTCGGGAGTAGGAAAGAAGCCTGATCTGAGTATACTGATTTTTTTCCAAAATCAAATATGAGTCCTATATAGCCTTAATTATATTTTGACAGCATTATCAAACAAGGCAAAAGTTAAAGGTAAAAAGTAAAAAGAAATACTAATTTTTGATTTCTTTTTACTTTTTACTTTTACCCTTTTACTTATTAAATCCCCTTGGACTTTGTTATGACTTGGGTTTATATGTCGAAGCAACGTGCAGTTCTTTTAATTGCTTCGCATCCACCCCAGAAGGCGCATCTGTTAACAAGCAACGGGCTTGTTGTGTCTTCGGAAAAGCAATCACATCACGGATAGATTCTTCCCCAGCAAGTAACATCACCAAACGATCTAAACCGTAGGCGATACCACCATGCGGCGGTGTACCGTATTCAAAAGCTTCTAGAAGGAAACCGAATTTACTTTGCGCTTCTTCTGGAGACAAGCCAATGGTTTCAAATACCTGTTCTTGAATTTCTCGCTGATAAATTCGCAAACTACCACCGCCAACTTCAAAGCCGTTAAATACCAAGTCGTAAGCTTGGGCGCGGGCGGTTTTTAAGTCGTGTAAATCATCGGGATGGGGTGCGGTAAATGGGTGGTGTAATGCTTCCAAACGTTTTTCGTCAGCATTCCACTCAAACATCGGGAAATCAACAATCCATAACAAATTGAGTTTATCGGGATTGATTAACCCAAATTCTTTAGCAGTAAATTGCCGTAATCTGTCTAAAGTTTTGTTAACAGTACCAACATCACCAGCCGCAAACAATAACAAATGTCCGGCTTCTGCACCTGTGCGGCGGAGAAGTTCAGCTTTTTGTTCGGCGGTGAGGTTGTCTTTAATTGCGCCGATGGTGTCAATTTCCCCATCTTCCCTAACACGGATGTAAGCTAAACCTTTCGCGCCGGCTTCACTAGCTTCTCTGAAGATGTCGCCGCCTGGTTTAATGCGGACGTTAGAAATTTTGTCGTTACCGTTGGGAATGGGAAGGATTTTGACGATACCACCGTGGGCGACAGCATCCCGAAAGACTTTAAAACCAGAGTCTTTGAGAATATCGGAAACATCGACTAATTCTAAATCATAGCGAGTGTCGGGTTTATCGCTACCATAACGCGCCATTGCATCAGCGTAGGTTAAGCGCGGGAAAGGATGGGGTAAATCAATACCTTTCACGGTTTTGAAGATATGACAAACAAGCTTTTCGTTGAGTTCGATAATTTCTTCTTGAGACATGAAACTCATTTCCATGTCTAATTGGGTGAACTCTGGCTGTCTGTCGGCGCGTAAGTCTTCATCCCGGAAGCAACGAGCAATCTGATAGTATCTGTCCATACCGGATACCATCAAGATTTGTTTAAATAGTTGTGGTGATTGGGGTAAAGCAAACCATTCGCCAGGGTTGACACGACTGGGTAAAACATAGTCCCGCGCACCTTCGGGAGTGGAACGAGTCAAGACTGGGGTTTCAACTTCGATGAAATTTTCCCCATCTTCTAAATAGCGCCGCATGGCTTTGACGACTTGATGACGCAGTTGCATATTTTGCGCCATGCGATCGCGCCGTAAATCCAAATAACGGTATTTTAGTCTTAAGTCTTCCCGCACCGATTCGGTGTCAGCACTGGAAACCTGGAATGGTAGCTGCTTGCGGACTGCATTCAACAAGGTAATTTTATCCGCGTAAATTTCTACTTCACCTGTAGGAATGCGGTTATTCAGTGATTCTTCGGGACGCTGCGTTACTCTGCCGGTGATTTCGACGACGTATTCATTCCGCAAAGCATTGGCTTGCTCGTAGGAGTTGGGGGTGCGTTGCGGATCGCTGACAATTTGGACTGTGCCAGAGCGATCGCGTAAATCTAAGAATATCACGCCCCCATGATCGCGGCGACGGTCTACCCATCCGTACAAGGTAACAGTTTCTCCAATATCTTCTTTTCGGAGTTCGCCGCAATAGTGAGTTCGCATAGTAGTTAATCTGTTCTTCTGGGCTAGATGGGGCAATAAAAGTCAAAGCTTTCCCATTATCTAGCATCAATAGTATCTGATTGAAGAACCGATCGCATATTATCGCGCCAATCAATACAAATTGAATTTTTTCAACTACTCTCAACTTCTTCCCTGTTTCTGGGGTTATGTTCTGTAATTAAGCCAAATTTCTAATCATAATTTCAATAAAAAAGCAATAGACTTTTATCTAATAGTCATAAGTTTATTTTTATTCTATTTTAGGCATAAAATTCATACTTAAAATAAATGTATCAGAAAAAACATGCTAATCATAGTAAATCTACATCTGATTCATCATCTAACAATCAGTTTGCACCACGTCCATTTAAAGTTGAATCAACACCATCAGAAAATTTAACTTCAGAACAACCACAAGATACAACCGAGACTAGACAATATAAATCACATCTTCCTAAAGTATCTATAGTTACAGAGAATCCTGTGCAGCGATCGCCAGTCTCACCTTGGAGTAATTTAAAAATTGATCCGAATTATCAAGCTGATAGTTATACGTCAAAAATCTCGCAATCAGCAGTACCAAGTTTCCCATTGCAGATGAAGTTGCATACTGAACAGCTTGGAGATAAATCTCATCAACAACCAGATAGTTCAGCAGACACCATACAGCCAACTGAGTTGGCAATTCAAAGTCAAGAAATTCAACCTGAAAATAACACCGGCTTGCCTGATAACTTAAAAACAGGCGTGGAAAATCTTTCTGGAATGGGAATGGATGATGTCAAAGTTCATTATAATTCCAGCGAGCCTCCAAAGTTTCAAGCTGCTGCCTATACCCAAGGAACAGATATTCACGTTGCACCTGGACAGGAAAAGCACCTTCCCCATGAAGCATGGCACGTAGTTCAGCAAAAGCAAGGAAGAGTCAAACCTTCTATTCAATTGAAAGGAATCAGTGCGAATGTTGATTCTACGCTAGAAAAAGAAGCCGATGTCATGGGGGCAAAAGCTAACAGTGTTGGTAGTGTGATGTCTCGACTACCTTCGGCTTCTCAGGTAAAGGAAAGTATTCAGTCTTTTGGGCAAACTAAACCAACTACGCCACCTACTAAATTAGGAAATTCTGTTAGACAATTTAAATGTTTTGGATCAAGAAGAAACCAAGCTAGTAACAACCCTCAATCAGAACCGGAAGTTGTAACAAGTAGTAAACAGGAAGTAGATAGAACTGATCAACAATTTCCTCCCTCTGAAGTTGATCCGAAGATATTAGCGAAGTCGATAGAGCCAAAAGCAGCAAAAATTAAAAGTGATATAGTAGGACACCTGAATTTAGTACCTTATGACGTAGCTACTGTCACCACTTGGCTGAATAGTATGGGCGAATTTCCTAGAGAAGAAGTTCCAACAGTTTTATATCATCCTCGTGAAGAAACTATCATGTATCACACAACAACAACACCAGCAGCACAATCAATATTACAAACTGGCTTAGACCCAACTTATGGTGGCACAGGCGGTGCTGTAGGTACTTCTGGTGAAGCTAATGCTAAAGGCTATATTTACTTATGTAATAACGAAACTTACGCCTGTGTAGTTGCTAAAAACTTTTTTGGAGATACTACCAAATACAACGAAGGGCTGACAATCTTGCAAGTCATAGTAGATCCATCAACAGTATTTGTGAGCGATCCAGATTTAGCTTCTGCTGTCAGAACAACAAGAAAATTAACCAACATTAAAAGATATGCAACTGTGAGTAATAAAGGAAAAATCATTGCTTACTCAGACGAAGCTATAAGACCTACTGAAGATGTAGAATCAGATGATTAGTAAACTTGCAATTAATCTAGTTGAAATACTAGCTCAAATCCGTCAAAAAATTATTAGCCTTGTCGAAGATGAATGGCAGGAATTAGGGAAAGTGGTAGACGAGATACTTGATGATCCACTTAATCCCACAGCCATTATACCGATCGCCACTGGGATATCCATAGGCGCAAAAATTGATGATCTGATTGCTGTAGCTGCATCAGTAACACTGATCAGTCTATCTTTCCGAATTGTTGATGATTGTATTGATATGGATGCACCAGATGGACTTTACCAATCTTTGGGAGTTGGTCGGGCAATTAATTATGCAATGGCTTTGAATGCTGTTGCAACCCGTGAGTTCATAAATTTTAAACTTCCTTCAGATAACTTAGAAGGACTCTTGCAGGACTATTTCTATTCATTCTTGCAAGTATGCCAAGGACAAGATAAAGATATCAGTCAGACTATTAATTCTTTAGATGAATATCGAGAAATAGTCAACCTGAAGACCGTTAAAGCATATCAATTTGCCACTGCGATCGCTAGTTATCTGTCTGCTTGTGATGCAGACATTATCGCCTTATGTGTTCAATGCGGCACTCATTTAGGTTGGATGACGCAAATTCTTGATGATATTGAATCCCTGTGGTTTCCAGTTACAGAAAATATCCGTGAAATAGAAAAGAAAACTTTTCCTGTCTTATTAGGTTTGACTCTAGAACATCCTAATGCACAAAAATTAGCCAGCTTATTTCACAAGCAAGAATATAACAGAATCAAGATTTGTGAATTATTAGATGAAATGGAAGTTCGCACTCGACTAATGAATATAGCCCTTGATCATCGAGATCAGGCAATCAAATCTCTGGCTAAGTTGCCTAACCCAGAAGGAAGCAATATTTTACAGCTTTGG
The DNA here is from genome assembly GCF_014696905.1 of Nostoc sp. FACHB-190. Classification (NCBI taxonomy): domain Bacteria; kingdom Bacillati; phylum Cyanobacteriota; class Cyanophyceae; order Nostocales; family Nostocaceae; genus Nostoc; species Nostoc sp. FACHB-190. The sequence goes on along the minus strand of NZ_JACJQW010000010.1, from coordinate 4,148 downwards.
CTGGATTGGTATTTACGTAATGGCGAACTTCTATTACAACCTGTGGTGCGAAATTAGTTGGCTTGACTTCTTTCAGTTGAAGGTAGAGACGTTTCACTGCAACATCTCTACCCTGGGGGTTTATTATTGATTACGAGGGGCGTTGAAGGCTTCCCAGGCGGCTTTGGCTGCATTTTGGAGGCGATCGCCAAAATCAGCAAATTCTTTCCAAAGTAAGTGCCAGTTTTTCTCAGCTTCTTCTTGGATCACAGTCCAAGCATTTTCTAGGCGATCGCGTTCAATGAGTTTTTCACCTTCAATGGCTTGGCGTGCTTGGCGCACAGCATTTAAATAAGTTTCGCGGGTAAGAGTTCCGGCTGATTCTGCTTCAGCTTGGGCGCGTCTTTTGAGTGCTTCAATTAAAGCTTTGGTTTCGTTCTTCACTTCATCAGTCTCCCCAGCCATTTCAGCTTCTACCATTTCGTTAGTTTGAGAACTGATTTCTACAACTACAGTAGATTCAATTGATTCAAAATTATTACCAGTCATAATGATAATATCCTCAGAATTAACTTTTCCAACAAATGACTAATGACTAATATTTTGTAGACAGTTGTTGTTCTAATTTCAGCAATTGTTCAACTCGTGATTCTGTGTCAGGGTGACTAGAAAATAAGTTACCTAAAAACTTGCCAGAGATAGGATTGATAATTAATAACGGTTCAAAAGCTGGATTCGCATCTAAAGGTAATTGTCGTGCTGTGGCTTCTAATCTTTGTAAAGCGCGGGCTAATGCACGGGGATTACCTGTTAATTTGGCAGCACCAGCATCAGCAGAAAATTCTCTTGTACGCGATATACCTAATTGAATTACTGTTGCAGCTACTGGCGCTAACAATACAGTTAACAATATTCCTAAAGGATTGCCACCTCTATCATCGTCCCGTGAACCACCGCTAAACCACAAACTGTAACTCACCATCTGGGCGAGAAAAGAAATCGCACCGGCGATCGTTGCGGCTACTGCTTGGGTTAAGGTGTCACGATTGATAATGTGCGTTAATTCGTGGGCAATCACGCCTTCTAACTCGTCTTCGGGGAGAATATTTAAAATACCTTCAGTCACAGCCACAGCCGCGTGTTCGGGGTCGCGTCCTGTTGCAAAGGCGTTAGCAGTTTGACCAGGAACGATGTAAACTCCAGGCATGGGGATGTTAGCGCGTTTAGCTAATTTTTCCACCATCCGATACAGCCCTGGTGCTTGGGCAGCACTCACTGGCTGGGCGCGGTATACTGCTAATGCAATCTTATCTGATTGATACCAAGAAAATAGATTAGTTACTGCTGCTAAACCAATACCAATAATTAAGCCGCCAGTGCCACCAAATACCCAGTAACTTATCGCAATTAATAAACCACTGAGCGCACCTAACAAAGCAACTGTTTTAAATTGATTTCCCATATTTATGCTCTCCTATTAATGCTGTATTAAGCTTTTCTCAATCACAGCATTACTTAAGCCACACATAGATTGTATCGACCCAAACAGGCAGTTATCAGGTAGAGATTGCGCCCCCATTCTGTACGGTTATCCTACTCAAGTCAGCAAATAATAACTTATTTGAAAAGAACGAAATTTAGGGTTTAGTTAATCAAGCCAGAAGTTTAAATGAAATTATCAATTAAGAAAAAATATATATAGGAATCCGATTTAATTTCTGAATCTAGTTGTGTAAGCAGGGAGTAGGAAAGAAGCCTGACCTGAGTTTACTGATTTTTTTCATAAATCCAATATTAGTCCTATAGTAATTAATACTCAATATACTTACAGAAGAATTCAGCTTGCCAATTCTATTCGATTAGTGGATATTGTTCCCCACTGATTACATTCTGACTTCTGAATTCTGACTTCTGAATCCTTCCACAATATTGTTCTTTTCCATACTCTGGCGGAGATAGTGTCAAAATTTCCCTGAGTTTCATATCCTGGAGATAGACAGCAAGGAAAGCGGCATGACCAGTCAGAAAAAACCATCACAAACTCTCAAAATTGCTGTAGTTGGAGATATTCACGACCAATGGGAAGTGGATGATGCCATTGCACTCAAGCATTTGAGTGTGGATTTAGTGCTATTTGTGGGAGATTTTGGCAATGAATCAGTGGAAGTGGTGAGGGCGATCGCTTCCCTGGATATCCCCAAAGCAGCAGTTATGGGCAACCACGATGCTTGGTATACGGCTACAGAATGGGGACGGAAAAAATGTCCCTACGATCGCACAAAAGAAGACTGGGTGCAAGAACAACTAGATTTACTGGATACAGCCCATGTCGGTTACAGCCAATTAGATTTTCCCCAATGGAATTTAACTGTTGTTGGTGGTCGTCCTTTTACTTGGGGAGGCCCAGAATGGAGATTTGCCGATATCTGCAAAGAACGTTACGGTGTGACAAATTTTGAAGAATCAGCAGCAAAAATTCTAGCGGCGGTTAAAAGTGCGGCTGGTGATGCAATTATTTTTCTGGGTCACAACGGGCCGAGTGGATTAGGCGATCGCCCCGACGACCCTTGTGGTAAAGATTGGCATCCCATCGGCGGCGACTTTGGCGATCCCGACTTTGCAGCAGCTATTTCTCAGACTATCACCATTGGTAAAACCATTCCCCTCGTTACCTTTGGACACATGCACCACAATCTGCGTCACACCAAAAAAGAACTACGTAAATCAGTGTTTCAAAGTCCAGAAGGCACAATTTACTTAAATGCCGCCAGCGTCCCCAGAATTATCGAACATGAAGGACACAAGCAGCGTAATTTCTCAATTGTCCACTTACAAGCAGGAGTAGTCACAAAAGCGGCTTTAGTTTGGGTGGGACAAGATTTTCAGGTAATCTCAGAGGAAATTTTATATCCTGGTTCACCCAGTGAATCGTAGACATTTGCTTTGAGTAGTGCAACCTGCGTAGATGTAAGATATAGTATTATCTGTCAGCTTTTTGGTGAGCCAAAAAACCAGGTAAGCCGTGGCTAGACAGTTTTACTGGAGAGGTGGCAGAGTGGTCGATTGCGTCCGACTTGAAATCGGATGAACCGAAAGGTTCCGGGAGTTCGAATCTCCCCTTCTCCGTTGTTTGAGATACTCATCGTCCACTTGGTTGGCGAAGGGCAAGAATCAGCAATGTAGTAGCCCCAAATGCTGCTATTGTGCGGATGTGATTCCAAAATGTCCAGTCGCTCAGATATCTAGTCCATAAATTTGCGCCCTCGGTGCTATCTGGATCAACGATCGCCAAGGCATCATTTAGAGGTACATTGAAGGCGATCGTTACCCCAACCGTGCCAATCAGGTAAAGTAGGCTGCCAAACAGCAAGTAGGCTGCACTGGGTTGATGTAACTTGGAAAATGAAGCGATCGCTAAAACCAAACAAGCTAAAGCTGTGCCGAAAAGTGCCACCATAAACAACGGATTGATTGCTGTGATATTAATGGACTGCATAGCAACAATCCCGGCTTTGGGCTGGAGTCTAGCCAGTGCATTCATCACAAAAGTCGAAAAAGCAAAAAAGACTCCCGCCACTAGCCCACAGCCCAAGGTAGCGCCAAGTTTGAGTATAAAAGGCCAGTGGTCAAAACTGATCATCAACCCTCCTACATTTGAATTGATATTCCAGAAAGAAGTACTATAAATGTACTATCACTGCCCTGTTCTATTTAACTATTTAACGTGAAAGCCAGAATTGAAAATCAAGTATTATTTCTCCACCACCCAGATTTGCCAGAGTTTAAAAAAGGCGGTTCAGTGGTGAGAAACTCTTATTTTTGGGCTTTACGTTCAATTGCAGGTCGGGCTTCACGTTATAGTGATTGGGAATATGAATCCGAAGTTTGGTTCGCCCTGAGAAGAATGTTGTTATCTTTTGCGGAGTCTGGATATTTAGGTTACAGAGAAACTTTGCTGGAATTTCCCCTAGAGATGGGAGAAATCCCCGATGTGCTGCGTGATGTCTCTACTTGGGAGTAATTTTGTCATTTGTCGTTATTTAATTTTTGACAAGCGTGACGTACTCCACACACTCCCCTTCGGGTGAGTGTGGGCTTCTCAATGACTCTTCTAGGAAGACATTAATTGAGCTTTAAGACCATGCGTCCCACGGTTCTTTATGTTTATA